>JAGOPO010000014.1 GCA_017992005.1 Minisyncoccota bacterium | reverse complement strand
CATGGAATGACATTGTGTCTTCGGCAACGCCCGTGTTGCAATATTACTATCAGGACGCACTGACAACATTTGATCCATCTTCGCCGACCATCAAGAAGGCAATTGTTGCGTCGATGGGTCCGCTCATCCGTCGTCTCCCGAGCAAAGTCGAGCAGGGTCACTGGATTGGTCAGCTCGCGGCGCTCTTGCGCACCAGTGAGTCAGCGGTAGCGGAGGATATTAGCGCAGTCAAAGATGATCTTTCAATGCCAGAGACGTTAGCTCCACAGTCTCCAGCGCCCGCGCCAGTAATTGTGCCGCTCGCGCCGCTGGATACCACTGGCCAGGAACTCCTCGCTCTCCTCGTGCGACAACCGGCACTCGCCGCTCAGCTAGGTGAGTACGCCGCGCAGCTCGACCCGCGAGTGGTGGCGGTGATCACTGATCCAGCCATGCTCGCTACGGGATACGAGGGAGAGCATCGTCATCTGATTGATGTGGCAGTTATGCGAGCTGCAGAGCTGTGGCAGGAATATACGCCGCAGCAGCTCGAGGATCACATGGCCACACTGGTGAATCACATGCGCATCAAACAACTCAAAAAGCTCCGCGCAGATGTCGAACGCGACATCCGCCAGGCGGAAGCAGGTAGCGATACCCAACGCCTGCGCGAGCTCCTCGGCAAATTTCAAGAATATTCCACTCAATTAAATCAGTTGCAGCAAATACAAACCACGACATGAAGAAATTACAGAAGAAGAAAGTGTCCGGCAAGAAGTCTGCGGCGAAAAAGAAAAAAGTCATCAAGAAGGCGACAAAGTCATCGTCTTCTTCGGCGCGCAAGGGCGTCGCTAAGAAGAGTTCCGTCGCAAAGAAAATATCGAAGAAGGCAAGCAAGAAGGTATCTCGCGGAGCTAAGGCCAGCGCACGCACGCCAAAACAGCCGGTGATATCGGAGTCTGCGGTGCAGGCGCTTGTAGAGAAGGGGCGTGCTCGCGGCTTTGTGACGCATGCCGAGATGTTGGCGATGTTTCCGAATATAGAAAAAGACATCGTCGGCCTCGAAACGCTCTACGAGCGACTAGAGGGGATGAGCATCAATGTCATTGAATCGAGCCGCGTCTTCGACACGAAGGAGGCAAAGGTCTATGAGGAAAAGAAGCGCATCGAAACTGAATTTGATGATTCAGCATCTGACAATGTGCAGATGTATCTCAAGGAGATCGGACGCTACCCACTTCTTTCTGGAGAAGAGGAGATCGATCTCGCAAAGCGCATCGAGCGAGGCGACGATGCCGCTCGCTCCAAGCTTGCTGTGTCGAATCTTCGTCTTGTTGTCTCGATTGCCAAGAAGTACGTCGGACGGTCAGCGAATCTTTCACTGCTCGATTTGATCCAGGAGGGAAACATCGGGCTCTTCAAGGCCGTTGAGAAGTTTGATTATCACAAAGGGTTCAAGTTTTCGACCTATGCTACCTGGTGGATTCGTCAGGCGATTACCCGTGCACTCGCAGATCAGGGTCGCACGATTCGTATTCCGGTGCACATGGTTGAGACCATCAACAAGTACCAGCAGGTTGTGCGTCGTTTGGTGCAGGATCTTGGACGCGATCCATTACCCGAAGAGACTGCCGCTGAAATGGGTATCGAAGTCGACAAGATTCGTCACATTATCAAAATCTCACAAGACACCGTATCGCTTGAGGCGCCGGTGGGTGACGAGGATGACGACTCATCCTTGGCCAACTTTGTGCCCGATGAGGAGACGATTTCTCCTGCAGTATCAGCGCAACGCAAAATCCTCAAGCAGTACATCACCGAGATAGTCAACGATCTCACCCCTCGTGAGCAGAAGATTCTCGATATGCGGTTCGGTCTTACCGATGGTGTAACGCACACGCTCGAAGAAGTGGGGCGCGTATTCTCCGTTACACGCGAGCGTATTCGTCAGATTGAAGCAAAGGCGCTCGACAAAATTCGTCAGCACACCAATGTGGAGAAGTTGAAGAACTACTAGAGCTTCCGAATCTCTTCGAGATTACGGTCGGGCAAGTACAGAATAAAGAAACCAAGAACAACCCCTAGCGGTAGGGTAATCCAATGCTCTTGGGGAAGAATGTTTTTCTCAAGCCAATCAAGTCCATACCATACGCCACGCCAGACGAGAACTACGCCCGTGATGGTGGCAAAGCTTGAGGTGAAGTAGGAGAGTCGGTGATGGAGACGACGTCGCTTGGTCATATGTATATAGTATACCACTAAGAAAACACGGCCCCCGTGAGGGCCGTGGATTACTCGGTGAAGATGGTATGGCAGACACCACACCGGACTTCGTAGTCACCAAGATCACCGGGCTGGCGCTGTTCGGTGCCGCCCCTGATTCGCTGCGTGTAGAGACCTTTACCCTTAGAACCGCGACACTTCATGCACACGCCAGGACACACGCGAACCTTTGCTGCCATCGCAAGAAGCTTTGGCATGGGGCCGAATGGCTGCTGCGCGTAGTCCATGTTGAGCCCGGCAATCGCGATCGTAATGCGCTCATCGCTGCGCTCGTCGAGTGCATGAGCAAGCTCGGAAACAATCCAATCAGGAAAGAACTGCGCTTCATCGAATGCGAAAAACGTAACCGATGGATCCGACAGGATTTCACGAAGCTCTTCACGACTGTGCACGATACGAGCGGGGTAGCGAATCGAGTTGTGTGACACGCCCTTGATCACGCGACGTGCCTGAATGAACGGCTCTTCATCACGACCAACAGGAGGTCGAACTGCCACGACCTTCTGCTCTTGGTATTCCGCCTGCATGATGCGGTCGATGAGACGAAGACTTTTGCCACCAAACATCGGACCCGTAAAGACAACAATCTGCGCCATAGCGCCTCCCTTGAAAGAACAGCCTGAAAAGAGTACATCGTTTTAACGTATGTGCCAAGGAGGGTTTGAAATATGTGAAAGATTCTGATACCATGCAATGTGCTTCTGTGGTATACTCAATTGTATATGCCAGAGAAGCGCACGTATCGAGATAGAGCTGAATATCTCAAGAAAGCAGTCACCGCTCGACGGCGCAAGCTGAAGCAGATGCTCGTTGAATATAAGGGTGGTTCTTGTGTCCTGTGTGGCTATAGCAGGTCTCTCTGGGCTTTAGATCTTCACCATATAGACGAATCAAAGAAAAGCTTTGGCTTATCAACGAGAGGGCTTACTCGTTCTTGGGAGAGTCTTCAGGAGGAAGCAGATAAGTGTATTTTGATTTGTGCGAATTGCCATCGTGAGGTTCATGCTGGCGTCGCAAAAGTACCAAAAAAATTTAAGTAACATTCCGGAGTAGCTCAATGGTAGAGCAGGTCGCTGTGAACTTTATCGCAGCTCTCGGCGGAAACGTCGAGATGAACTTCTTGGGATAACGGTGAAGCCCGACTCATTATGAGGGGTAATACCGTGGGAACCCTGCACGTTGCGGGGGCACCGTAGAGACTAGATACCGAGACGCCTAATCCCCATAAGGGAATGGCGAAGATATAGTCCATGCCGATACGGAAGTATCGGGTCGCATGTAACGACAAGGTTCCAGGTTCGAGTCCTGGCTCCGGAGCATTGTTCTAGATCCAATAAGGCCACCTCAATAAGGTGGCTTTATTGTTGGACGAAATAGGTTCTAAGGCAGTCAAAAATAACGCCTCAACCCTGAGTGAACAATATTCCAAAAAAACTTAAATAAGCCATGTATTTCAAAGGATAAATAGGTTCTAAGGTTAGGGGCTAATAAATACCGAGCTGCTGACTAGGAGTTGAATAATCATATTTGATGGCGCATACTTGGTGTACAATTTATTGCCTAAACCAGTTGAGATAGCTCGGCTGGCATGGCTCAAAGTCGATCAAGCATAGAGACCCCGTCATGGGACCTGCTTGATCGCCGTATCGGGAAACCGATATGTCTGGCCTAAAAAACCAGAAGCCCGTGGCGGGTTTTGTGTATAAAAATAACTAATATAAAAAATCTAATCGTGGTTCCTATTGTAGTCACTCTCGCCTCCTACTATGTTGGCTATCACTTCGGAATTGGGAACCAGATTGGCTAAGATGAATCCATAATACCCACATGTTCAATATCGTAAAAATGGTAAGGATTAGATTGCTAGAGAATAGTTCATCTCACGGTTATCAGTATGTTAAGGAAAATATACTTAGAGAAAAAGCAAGGCGACTGCAAGGGCATTTAGAGGGAGATAGATTTAGCACCGACCAGAAGACCGAGATTGAGAGCGTGATATCCGCGCTTGAGGAACCTCTAAGACTTGAAATTCTATATACTAAACTAAAGCAGAGGTACGCGAATAACATCGATACTTTATGTAGCTTAGTCAAAGACTGGAACGACTACATTTCCGCTCGGATTGAGTTGGACACATTGTTAATGAAGTATCATTTCGATTTCTATCCCAAGCCGCACTTTTCTGACGATAAGGCCAACGCGCCAGCGGAAGCGCTGTTGAGAACCCTTCAGGAAGTGAAGAAACGATTTGAAGCACTATCGGATTAGCGGGATATTGAGATCTCATCGTTGATTATTCCGTCTATTGATAATCAACACGTTATTAATGTATCGTGTCTGACCATTTAAGATGGGAATTAAATTGTCGGCCTGTTAAACAGGACGGTAGCAGGAGAACATCTATTTCGGTGGACGTCGTCGAGGGGTTGTCACCGAATCTTGTAGCTCCCCAATGAGCTGGAAGATTTGCCGTGGCATCAAGATGACTTGCTGCTTTGAGATGAGCATCTTGTCATAGATATCAATTAATATCCTCCTTTTTTCTTCAGGACTTCCACCCCTGAATGTATCATGTGCTTTCTGGGCGAGGTTGTAGGATGTGATGGCTTCCTGGTCGGTCGGTAGGCTTTTTTCAAGCTTGTATATCTCCAATTCGGAAATGTCGATCTTTTCGGTGATACCATTTTTTTGAGTCACGAACTCCTCTTTTGACAGGAGTGATCCGTCTCGGTTCTCCTTTGAGCCATATAACCTGATTAGGTTTTGCAGGTCGTCTCGCAGGAGCGTGAGATTGCTCTTCCTCTCGCGAATGAGTTGGTTCTTGAATGCGCGGTCTTCCGTGTTCTTGTCTTGAACTTTCTCAAGTGCGAGGCTAATGATTTCCTGAGGTAGCGTGAGTTTCCTCAACTCAACCAGTATCTGCCTCTCCAACTCCTGAATCTCTATGGCCTTTTCCGGACATTGTATATTCCTTTTCTGCTTGGTGCATCGGCAGTATGTGTAGTGATGGATGTTTCCATTCTTCTGATGCTTAACCTTGAAGTCGGGGGTAATTGATGCGCCGCAGGTGGCGCACGAGAATAGTCCAGCATAAGTAAACTCGTGTACTTGCGGTCTCGGTTTTGACTTACCACTGAGCAGCTCTTGAACCCTGAGGAACTCGGATTTGGAAATCATCGGTTCATGCTTACCCTCAATCCAGTTGCCGCTTCCTGCGGGGTATTCGAACATTCCATAGTAGAAATGATTTGTGAGTACTCGATAGATTCCACTTCTGGACAGCTTCGTGATTGGTTTTTTCCCTCGGACCGCTACGGTTAGGTTCCATTCGTCCGTCGCAATTCTCAGGAGCTGTGACGGATTGTATCGTCCCGTGAGCATATATCTCCACAGCCTTTCCATCTTATCGAATCTTGCTGGATCTTTGAGAACTGTTTTATTGCCCTTCTCCGCATGAGGGTCGTTCATGTATCCGATGGGAACTGGTCCAGGAAGCCATCCTCGTTCGGCTTTTCGTTTCATTCCTCTTTTTACATCGATACCCTTGTTGTCGTTTTCAAGCTTGGCTTGCAAGCACATGAAGTTAAACCAAAACTTATCCTGCGGATCGTTCTTGAACGTCTGGCTCGGTGTGATGATTTCCTTAAGCGCGCCTTTATCCATCAAGTAAATGAGCTCTCCCGTGTCTATGGCATTTCTGGACAGTCTATTCGGATGCCAAACGATTATCCCGTCAGCTTTCCCGTCAGACAGCCCTTTCAGCATCTCATTGAACACCTCGCGTTCCCTCGGATTCTTGGCAGAGTGTGATTCAGATTTAATCGCGACGATCTTTCTTCCGAGGCGGGCATTCAGATCCTCAAGCTCTTTTATCTGAGAATCAATGGACTGAACCTGCCTCTCGTCGCCTTCGGAGGATTTTCGTACATACATGTAGAATTTTGTGGCTACGAGAGAGCTCATTGAGGGGGTGCTGTTTATTGCCGTCTATCGTGGGCTAGGTGCAGTGTCGCTGGGTGTTAATGGGGAAATGCGTGCCTGAGGGCACGGCTCTCCTTTAGGACCAATTTTGGGTGCTTGGTGTTGTGTTCGGATTCGACGCTCATTGCGCATCCGTTTCAGGATGCCCATGAAGTAATCAAGTTTTGTTTTTCGTATTTGATGCCAAGATGCGAAATGAAGGGTGATTTTTAGGGCTTCATCTATCTCTCCTTCTTCAAAGAAATTGCAGATGTATGTGATTGCTTTCCGGTTATCGGGACATTCGAGGTGTCTTATGAGGTGGGGGATTATTAGGTATGAACCAACTTTGATGAACATTTTGACGCGCAAGCGAATAGGCAAAAAAGCATTTTTTGATTATTCGCTATATCTTTAGATATTTACTTTAAGAAGACTATTTAGAGGTAACTACTTGTTCTTAATGCTCGGAATGTGTAAAGCATGCGTTGCTCCTTACTGATTCTTATGTGTCTTCTTTGTCGGGTGTTACCATTTTCGGCTTCACTGTGTTTCCGTTTTCGGTAACTCAGTGTTTCCCGTTTCTTGCTTGAGCCATCGTTCTTGGTGTTGGTGTTGCTTTTGCGCCTGAGTCTTCCACTTCAGTATTTTTATCCTCAAGTACCTACCCTCAACCGTTTCCATCGTTATGTATTTCTTCTGCTTCAACCGATGCATCTGTTTGATGACGGTAGATCTTGGTATGCCCGTGTTGCGACTGAGCGTTCCATATTTTATTTTACTGATGAGCTCGTTCTGATGGGCAGAGTAGAGGAGGTTCAGATACAGCCAAACGCTCTTCCCCATTCTTCGGTAATGTTTGCCAGATGAATCCCGAAACAGCCCTGGCCATACCGGAACGTAGTATTTAGCTGATAACTTCAGTTTGTCTTTGGGCATTCTGGTAATTTGAGGTAAATCCAAGGTAGCTCGCATCATGTGGAATGCTGAAGTTACCTCGCAGTCCTTATTGGTTTGCCAGATATTCCAGTGAGAATATTAGGCAAAGTCTATTTTTTGAGCAGCTGCTTCGAACTTTCTTTGGTCGTCGGTGTGCAGGTATATCTGTGTGGAGCCTATGCTGTGATGTCCCATCAGGGCTTGCATCGTTCGCAGGTCAATGCCTTGCCTTAGGCCAAGGGTGCAGAATGTATGTCGCAGGGAATGGGGAGTGATTCGTTTTTTGATGAGCGCTATGTCTACATACTTCCGAACGATACAATCAACTGCGACCGAGGTGAGCTGCTTCTTGTGCCAAGGTCCGTGTTTGCCGAGGGTGTAGAAGATGGGGTCATCTTCTTTTGGTTTTAGCTTGGCTGCCATCCAATAGGACTTCAATGCCGCGAGAACTTCCTTCGAACCGATTGGCTGTCTCCGTGAGTATCCTCCCTTGCCCCTGACCTCAAGACAGAGCTGGTTGTTGTACAATTTGATGTCTTTGTACTTCAGGTTCAGCAATTCATGCTTCCTCAAACCCGTGTTTAGGAATAATTTGAGGATTGCGTAATCCCTTTTGCCGCTTTCTGTCCGTTGGTCAGGAGCTCGGAGGAGTGCCTGGCATTCTTCTTTGGTCAAGAAGTCGCTGATCTTGTTCTTCATACGATAAGCCAAGTCGCATGCTTGACGATTAATTTATTCCGTTGCCGAATAATTAAACGCCAATCTTGCCTAATCGCAAAATCTATATCCTTGATATCTTTTCGTACGGCTCTTCCGACGAGATGATGTCCGGTGTTTTCTGCTGGACTAGCAGCTCTGCAAGGTCGGAAATCGCCCAGAAGATCGATTCCGCATCTTCGTCGGGCAACTCGATGCCAAGGTCATCAAGGATTCGGAGGAATTTCTCAAATCGTTTACTATTTTGCATTGCAGTGATTGGTTATTGTACTTGGAGCCTCCACGACGATGCTGGCGAGCGTTGTGCCAACAGAAAAGCCCCACAACTTTGGAGTCATGGGGCTTTCTGGTGTCCCACGCGACAAAGTTAAATCGCCAGTCCATGCGGTTTGCGTGGAATGGTTCTTCAAATGTTGTCCGTGAGACATGGGACCGCTTTCTCTAGCAGGAACTGAAATCTCTTTTGCCTTTTTAGAATATTAGAGCGGTCACACCTCCGGCGTGGGGATACGAAATATCGGTTAGCCCAGCTGGGTCAGTTTTCAAGTAACGCAGGTGGCAGTGTACACCCAGACTGCTCAAACGCCAAGTATGTGGATAACTTTTGGCAGAACGTAAAAGAAATGTGAAGTCAATATTTAGTATATTGCATTTTTGTGGGATAATGAAGTGTTATGGCAAACAGCAATCTCACTAACGCTAAGCGGGTAAAAAACGATGAGTTTTACACCCAGTACAGCGATATCCAGAAAGAAATTGAGGCATATCTGGAATTCAACCCCGACGTATTTCGCGGCCAGGTAGTGTATTGCAACTGCGACGATCCGTTCGAGAGCAATTTCTTCCGCTATTTCGTGCTCAATTTCAACAAGCTTGGATTGAAGCAGCTTATCACCACCAGCTACAATCCTTCGCCCGTGGCCAATACGCAATTAGGTTTGTTTGGCGATGACAAGACTCTCGCGAAATCAAAAGGCCGTCCGAAGGTAACCGCCAATAAATTTATTATCAACGAAGTGCACGACATCGACGGCGATGGCGAGTTCAATTTGAAAGATATTGCGAAGCAGCTAAAGGCAAACAAACACAACGAATGGACACCGCTAGAGGGCGATGGCGACTTTCGAAGTGACGAATGCGTGAGCCTGCTTAAGCAATGCGACATAGTGGTAACTAATCCGCCGTTTAGTCTGTTCCGTGAATATGTGAAGCAGCTGTTTGCACACAATAAAAAATTCGTCATTATCGGCAGCATGAATGCTATTACGTATAAAGAAGTATTTCCGAAAATTAAGGAAAATAAAATGTGGCTAGGTATAAATAATGGACCCAAAATTTATCAAGCACCAAATTATTACGAACAGAAAAATATATTCACCGGCACAGATGGTAATAAATATGCCAAGATGGGGAATACGGGCTGGTTCACTAATCTAGACCATGGCCGCCGTCACCAGCCGTTACCACTTATGACAATGAAGGAAAATTTGAAATACAGTAAACATAAAGAAATAAAAGGTAGAAAAATGTATATCAAATATGATAATTACGATGCAATAGAGGTGCCATTCACGGACTCCATTCCAAGTGATTACATGGGTATGATGGGTGTGCCGATTAGTTTTTTAGATAAATATAATCCCGAACAGTTTGAAATTTTAGGAACAAATGATAATGGTCTTGTTGATGATAAATTTAAGAAAACTCCAGGCCTAACAAAGGAATTCGTTGATGATTATTATAAGGCTGGCGGCACGGGGGCATATAAGGAGGGCAATCCAACCGCTGGTTACTATGAAAATAATGTCGCAAAGATGGCGTATAAAAGAATCTTTATAAAACATAAGAAAAAATAATATGAAAGGAATTATTTACATAATGGCAACAGCCGTCTCTGGTTTGATAAAAATCGGACAAACGGGCACTAATAATTATCAGGAACGGATGCGGAATCTTGAAGCAAATGGTTATTACAATGTTGCGGGGCTAAAGAGATTTTTTGCAATTGAACTCGAAGACTATGTCGAAAAAGAAACTCTTTTGCATGATATTTTCAATAAACACCAAGTTGGGGAGAGTGAACTATTCGCTCTTGACCAAGAATTAATTCGCCAACTATTACTTTCCTTTAAGGGTAAAGTTATCTATCCTGAAAATACAGATCAAGAGAAAGAGTTTGACGTAGTCGCAAGTGCCAGAAGGGAGAGTAGGCTTTTCAGCTTCTATAAGAAAGGGTTGAAAAATGGCGAAATAATTGTCTTTAAGGACAATGAAGCGATAACGGCAAAAATTGTCGGAGAGCGTGAAGTGGAATACGAGGGTCAGGTTTGGAAATTGTCGCCACTTGTATACAGACTTTATGAACAACGAGGCGAGCTGAATGCGAGCGGAGCTTATGCTGGTGCGGATTATTTTAAATATAATGGTAAAAGATTGAGAGATTTGCCCGATGTGAGTTAAATAGAAAGAAATAATATGGAAACAACACTCAAAACTAGCATCACGGTCAAAGATATTTGCGATGGATTCGTCTATAACGAACTGGAGGGCAAGGGGCTCTTTGGTTTGTCTGGTAAGCTCACTATTCAGCCAGAATATCAACGTAACTATATTTACGCTGAAGAAGGGAAAGAGGCTGCCGTGATTGAGTCAATCCTCAAGAAGTACCCTCTTGGATTGATTTATTTTCATAAAGTTAATGATGATAAGTTCGAAGTTTTAGATGGACAGCAACGCATCACCAGTATTGGGCGTTTCGTGACTGATAAATTTGCCATAAAAGATGAGAATGGGATGCAACAAAATTTTAGCGGCATGGCAAAAGATAAAAAAACCAAGATTTTGGAAACGAAACTCCTCATTTACGAATGTAAGGGGGAGGAAAGTGAAATAAAAGACTGGTTTAAAACGATTAATATTGCTGGAATTCCCCTTAGAAATCAGGAATTACTTAATGCCGTATATTCCGGGCAATTTGTGACCCTAGCACGAGAAGAATTTAGTAATCGCCAAAATGCCAATATTCAGAAGTGGGGCGCGTATATATCAGGAAGCGTCAACAGGCAGGATTTTTTGGAGCGAGCACTCGAATGGGTAAGCAAGGGGAACGTTGAAGGCTATATGAGCCTCCATCGCAACGATGAGAATATCACTGAGCTAAAAAAGTATTTCAATGGTGTAATCGACTGGGTTTCCACTGTATTTACGGATGTGGAAGGTGAAATGCGTGGACTCGAGTGGGGACGGCTGTATGAAGAACACCATGAGAAGGCCTTTGATCCTGTGAATGTATCTGCCGAGGTGCAGAAGCTCTATGGCGATCCATACATCAAAAACCGCAGGGGTATCTTTGAATACATCCTCGGTGGTTCCACAGACACAAAGCTGCTTGAGGTTCGAGTTTTTGACGAAGCGATAAAGAGCTCGGTGTACGCGACACAGACTGCGAGAGCAGAGAAGAAGGGTGAATCAAACTGCCCCCACTGTGCTATCGGCCATGATGCTAACAAGGAAAAGATTTGGAATTTGAGCGAAATGGATGCTGACCATGTAGCCGCCTGGAGTAAGGGTGGGAAAACGTCGGTCAAAAATTGTCAGATGTTGTGCAAAACACACAATCGAGCAAAAGGAAATCGATAGTCGAGATATCAGGAATAATTCTATTTTATGTTTTTTCCCCATCACCTTGCTTGTAGTCCCTACAAGACGCCGCTTGGCTCAGGAGGTTCTTGGGATGGGATTATTGCGTTCGCAACTCTTGCGGCTGTCCTCGTCGCTCTTTTTGGTGAACGTTTCTGGAGATGGTGGAGTAGGCCTATTATTGATGTTGCATTTGATAGATCATCGGAGAGGTGTTTCAGGTGGGCTACTGCTTCACCAGATATGATTTTCGAACAACCAACTTTTGCAGAGGTAAAAAGACAGTACTTCAGGTTAAAAGTATCAAACCATGGCCTTTCAACGGTCAAGGGATTAAGAGCAAAAGTCGAACTTTATGACCTCACTAAAAGAGAGCTTGCTGACCGCTTTGAACCAAATGCCTTAAATTGGATAATCGGATCGGGATCCATGGATCTAGCCGCCGGAGAATATGATTACATTAATCTCATATCCCAGGCATTGGAGCCAGAAAATGTTAAATACAAATTACGGATTGAAGTAGAAAACCATGCGCTCAGGGGTATCACATGGGACAGGTATTTAACACCTCACAAACTGCAGGTTACTTTTTATGCAGAAAATTTACCAGGCCCAGTTATTAAATATTTTGAATTTATTCCATCCGAAGGTGCTGAAGCTGGGAGTCTCTTAGAAACCTCTGCTTGGTAAACCCATATGATACCGGAAAAGGAATTCAAAAAGAGATTAATATATAGATTAAATTCCAAATCCGAGGGTTGGCGTGATGGAGATCTGGATTCTTCGGTCGGCCGCAAGGCGGATGTAGTTAATGACGCCCTCAAGATAGCCGTCGAAATAAAAGACGATACTACTTTTCATTTTATCCACCCAGATCCTGGTCAAATTGTTACCCAGACCACTAATTTATCTACAAAAAACAGACAACTCAAAAACCACATCAAAGATGCAAATGAAAAGTTTTTGAACTATCCCGACTATAAAACGGTAGTACTAATAAGGACAGAAATGTTAACGGGCACCATTGACTATACGATTGATGGACCTCAAACATTTGGCAAGATTGGTGGTCAATTAGTTTATACTGGAAGACCGAGCACATTTTGGGGTCATCACGATAAAAGTACAAGCGAAGTTGGCGGAATTCTTTTTTGGGGTGACAAGTGTCAATATAGGATTAACGAGAATCCTAACACTAAACCTCAACGTATATTACTGGCGGATGAGCTGTCGAGCTTGATTGGGGAGAGCTTAATAAACGAGTCTGATTAAGCGTTTCTGCAGCAAATCCAAATCCCATGCTCACTGGTCAAACCAATGTATAGGTTCTGACTTCAATGAGTCAGGGGAGCCAACACAGAAAAGACACCCATCGGGTGTCTTTTCTGTGTATGGACTCCTAGGAGCAGCATGATGCATTTGCATCATGCGACAGGACGAGAAGCCCGGAGCGATATATTGGCAGCAGCTAATACCGCGAAGGCCGGAGCCGTGAGGCAAGGGGGGGGTGACCGTCGACCTTTAGCCGACGGTGAGTCCTGCTCCGGAGCATAAATCAAAACGAGACCCATGTGGGCCTCGTTTTGATTTTATATTTCAGAGGGAGCCAGGACTCGAACGCCGGACGGATGCGGCGACAGCTGTCGCCGCCCGGAGGTGGTGCCCAGCCGGAGCCGAGTGGCTGACGAGGCGAGAGGCGCGGGCGAGTCCTTACAGCCCAGTCACGAGATGTGATACTATGAAATTATTAGATAACTAATTATGAAATATGAAGCTATTGCTAACATCAAGTGGCATTAAAGAAGCGCCCGAGCTCCAAGAGGCATTTTTAGACCTTACTGATCACAGAAAAGATCTTCTTGTGGCAATCATACCTACAGCTGGCGATCCGATTGAATGGGTTTTAGAAAAAGAAGGCGATGTTGCTCCGTATGATAGCGTCGCAAAATTAGTTCCCGAGAAGAAAGAAAAGAATCTCGCATGGTGGCATTCAATGCAGGAAGCATGGGAGAAAAAAGGTCACCGTGCCATTATCGTAGATTTAAAAGAAGATCCAGTTGAGGTACGGAAGAAACTTGAAAACGCCGATATTATCGAAGTTACCGGTGGTGATGGGAATTGGTTGGTTGATTGGGCAAAAAAAGCAAAACTCGATGTCTATTTAAAAGATATCCTAAATCAAGGCGTAATTTATTATGGCACGAGCGCAGGAAGTTGTTTAGTTACGCCTGATTTTGGTCTTGGTTGGTGGGATAAGAGATGGAAACTAGATCATATGGGATTAGGTATAGTAAACTTTTGCGTGGCACCCCATCAGCTAGCTCCGCATCAAAAAGAAAAAACGATTGAAGAGGTCAAAACTAAAATCATTGAGCAAAAAAAGAATTATCAGGCAGAATTTTCGTGGAAAATATATTTACTGCAAGATGGGCAAGCAATAAAGGTTGATGGGGACAAAGTTGCGCATATCGGCGAAGGGTTGAAACAGTTTATCTAAATTAATAATAGTGGATGGGGGCGGTCAGGTACTGTTTTACCCAAAATCAGCCACAACCACCCTGTTTTCCAAATAAAACTGCCATATGTCCTCCACTAAATCGATTCTAATACTCTCCGTCCCCCGGAACAGAAATCAAAACGAGACCTGTGTGGGCCTCGTTTTAGTTTATGCAAACAGGGGAGTTGGTGCTTGAACAACGGGCCGATGCGTTATCAGCTGATAATGTAAATGCATGGTAAAATAGAAGTATGAACGAAGCCACACTGTACACTGATCTCATCAAGCCATCATGGGCGCCGCCGAGTTGGGTTTTTGGTCCGGTGTGGGGTGTGCTGTATACGATAATTGCCGTTTCTTTCGGCGCAGTATTTTATAAGGCATTTACGAAGCAGATTTCGTGGATGGTTGCTTTGCCGTTTGCGCTGAATCTCCTTTTCAACTTTGCTTTCCCGCCGATACAGTTCCGTTTGGTAAATAATTTTCTTGCGTCAGTCGACATCTTGCTTGTCGTCGGCACGCTCGTATGGGCGCTCTATGCGGTGTGGCACAGTGTACCCGAGCTTCGCTGGGTCGTTTACGCAAATATCCCTTATCTTCTGTGGGGAGTGTTTGCATCTTCTGTGCAATTGGCGATTACATATTTAAATAAGTAATACGGCTCTATAGATGCAGCCCAGTGGTGAGTTGTTGACATACAAGCACTATTGTGGCAAGCTATGCATTCGTCTGAATGATCACAATTCTTGCGAAGGAGCGTTGGCGTATGAAATTACCGGCGAAGTTTTTTGAAGAGTTGCTGCGGTTGGCGCAGCGGCATGGGATCGGGGAGATTGGAACATCACTTATCCGAACTGGCGATGATGATAAGGCAGTGGCTGAGCTTGTCATCTGTTCCGATGAACTTTCCGATAGTCGAACGCCTGGATCGGCGTGGCAGATGCAAAACTACCTCGAGTCGTTCGGCATCCCGCGCGAGCGCTTTCCCGTCAGGACTGACCTCCGCGGTAGTATGGTGAGGGTGGTAAATCCTGGGAGCTATCGTCACGGTCAGCAGCTCGCCTTCCTCGGAGAATTCCTCGGGCTTGCGGAAATCCGCTACCTCGATCGTGGTAATGGCGAGGATTACACATTAGTGCGACCCGATGGCGGTAAGCTAACCATCACGGTACGAGGTAATCGCGACCAAGGTGGATTCCTTGCAGTCGACGGAGCGTTGGATGCACCTGTGACGAGTTAACCTGTAATGCTGCTGTTGGCGCTCTACTGGAAACGGTAGGGCGTTTTTCTTTGCTCAAAATCGCTCGATGCTTGCTTTGTTGTAACGAGGAGCCTCATGGATGAAATTGATTGACTAAATCATATAAATGTGCTAATATATATTTCGCTAGTTCATTAAACCTAAAGAAGGAGTCAGTAGTGAATCAAAAGGCATACCTCGTCGGCACCCACCGGTATTCATTCCGTGGAGGGGAGCCAGCAGAAATCATTGGCGTGCAGTTCCTGAAGCTAACGAACGTTGAAGCGCGTCCGTGTTACCATGTTCAGTTCGCGGACGGCATGCAGGATCTCATTTCGTTGGCGGAGTCGCATCACTTTGTGATTATTTCTGAAGATGATGTGCGCAGTGGAAGAATTCCCGCGGTCGTGCATTAGCTCAGGAGGAAACAGAGTGTGATTACTGGCGTAGGCACCCCGCAAGAACGGGGTGCTTTTTTGTCGGAGGAGGATTGGGAGGGGGCTTGCAAAAGCCATATAATACGTTATAATAGTAAGAGTACCCATTACAAGAAAGGTAGGAGGAGTAATGTCAGAATTACTGTTGAAGTCGCGAAGTCACTCTTGGTTGATCGACCAGGGTGGTGGGGCGTACGTTGGTGAAATCCTCTTGGACCCCTGGGATCAGGTGGAGCGAGTCCTCGTCAGCTCCACCGCATCCGAAGTGCACAAGCTCGAGGTGTTGCGACTGGCTGCTACCCACGTACGCCGATACGTGCGCTTCAGGACCACCACAGCCTTCGGTTGCCTCATGAAGGCCGAGCATCGCAATCCCGCACTGACACGTGAGGACTCCGATCGCATCATGCTCGCTGCCGATGTGCCGAACGACATCAAGGCAATGAGTCACATCACGCTCACGACGAAGCTTCTGGAGCTTAACGTTGATGTGGTCGTCGTCGTTCATCGCCACGAACAGGAGGCAATCCAAGAGGCGATCAACGAGACGGGCATGCCCATCTCGTATGAGATCAGCCGCACCCGATTCGACGGCTTGGTGCAGGTGCGATTCAAGGTCGACATGCCCCACGTCTTCACGTTCTGGAAGGGACTGTCAAAGCCTGGGCAGGGGTTTGATCTGGATATCGTACCCGCATACCACCCGATGATGAATGGGAAGAGCTCTGGTGGGATGGTCAATGGCGACACGGACGCATTCTTGGGCAATCACGCCATCGAAGCCATCCACTGTCCGGTTGCTGCGGTCGCCGGCGATACGTCCAAGACGCTGGGTGTCACCTGGACGCACGTGAACCATCCGTACTACGCGAAGGGACCGGTCTTCATCGCTGACATCTCAACGACGAAGATTCGCTCTCTCGATGGGATGCGGAAGCTCACGGAGGTGCTCCGTGCCGCACTCGAGCTGGACAATCAGTTCATCGAAATCAGCGGTGGCTTCCGGGCTCCGATGCGGTGTCCGCACAATCGGCTCGACGAAATCAAGCAGAGCTCGCCCCGAACGAGGGAGCCGCACGACGGGCGCAGCTCCGAACCGCGTGGTTCCGAGGCGCACTGCGTCTGGTCGTATCGTGTGCTACGGATGGAATTGGAGGGTGCCCTCGAGAAGGCGTATATACCGAGCTGGTTCCATCGGGAAGGCTGGCTTAAGATCTACGAGG
This sequence comes from Minisyncoccota bacterium, assembly GCA_017992005.1. Lineage (GTDB taxonomy): Bacteria > Patescibacteriota > Minisyncoccia > 2-02-FULL-40-12 > GWA2-44-9 > JAGOPO01. Next base: position 3,081 of record JAGOPO010000014.1, on the reverse strand, counting down.
GGGCGACCGTGAAGCACGGGTTATACTAAGCCCTAGCAAGTTAGTTGCCCGTGGATGGAGCACCCTGCGTTCCGTCCACGGGTTTTTTGTTGCGTCGATTCCGATATTGATTTCTATGGAAGTTCAAAGAGAGCTATGGTATTGTCGTCTACTAGTTTCTTAAAATTCCGAGAAGGGCGCATTATGAGCAATCTAATTGTTGTCGCATCAACGAATCCCGTAAAGATCGAAGCGACGCGTCGAGGATTCAGCCAGATATTTCCGGATCGCGTGTTCGAAGTTATCGGTGTTGTAGCGCATTCGGGAGTGCCCAATCAGCCGAAGTCAGATCGACAAACGTTGGAGGGCGCGAACAATCGCATTGCCGACATCCTCGATGTGTGGGGCGAGAGCGGCTTCATCGTTGCGCTGGAAGGGGGTGTGGAGGATGTTGATGGTGAGCTCCATGAGTTTGCGTGGATCGTCGTGCGCGCCAAGAATGGAAAAGTAGGTAAGGGGAAGACGTGTACCTTTCTTGCTCCTCCTATTTTCCGTACTATGGTGCTCGACGATGGCATGGAAGTCGGGGACATAAGCGATCGTGTGTTTGGCAAGCATAATTCCAAACAAGCAATGGGTGCCATCGGTCTGTTAACGAATGGTGTCATCGACCGTACGGAGCTGTATCGACATGCTGTTGTCGCGGCACTCATTCCATTTGCGCAGCCGAAGTTGTATTGAGTCACACAAGCGGAGTACCAAACGGGAAACGCTTTTTTGTTGGAAACACACTGCGCTCGTTCAATACGAGAATTGACCGTATAGAAAATATAGTATATAGTATTCGTTACCTGGTGTTCTTCAACAAGGAGGTCGTCGTGCAATTTCTCTATCCCAGTGTTCGGCAGTTTCCGTTTGATGCGGTCTGCGAGCAGATCGTGCGCGAGCTGGAAAAGCGCAACTGGATGGTTCCTGGTCTTGAAGTTGAATTTCGAGAGTATGGCGTTTTCCGCCTTGTCTCGGAGATCCGCCATCGAGATTTCAGACTCTATTTCTGTCGTGTACAGCGCACGCTGCCTGGTGGTGACTGGAACGATGTAGCTGGCGTCATGGATCTTGTGATTCCGAAAAAGCATCTCTCTGTATACGAAGATGAATCTGGACCTCGATTCTATTTGTACGTCGGCGATGACTACGAGCGCGATCGTGAACGGTTCCTGCGCGGCTTGAAGTGCAGTAGCAATCTCTACGGTGAGCCCAGGTGGTATCTCGAATACAAAGGGGAGTGCCACTGTGGCAGTGGAAGCGACAATTGGGTTGACAGGGCTCCACATACGCACACGGGTTGTCGTTCTCCGCGTCTCGTTCATACGAATGACCTGAACCGGGAATACGATCCAGTTGGCGATGAACCGAAGTTCTTCCACACCGCTGAGGTTTTGGATGAATTTAAGAACTACCTCGAGCAGGTGGTGCTCTCCATGATTCTGAGCCATCCCGAGGCTGGACCTCCTGTCGTCACTACGTAGTCGCTGCCTCTCACTAACCTCGCCACTCGGCGGGGTTTCTTTTTGGAGAGATTTACACAATACGATATGTGTGGTACTATTTGATTGAAGGAGTACAGCAGTGACTAGTACACATGAGGAGCTCGATCGCGAGCTATTGCGTGCGTCTTTGGAGCTTGGTATTCACGACGATGACTGGGTTGCGGCACAAGCGTTCGTGGCGCCGCTCAAGCATAAGAGTGGTGTGACACAGGTTCATTATTACCATGCGGTGCGCGTAGCGCTTCTGTGCCGTCGGATCGGAGCATTTGTTCATCTAGACGAAAAGGCGCTCTTTCTTGCGGGTCTCCTGCATGACTTGGGTAAGTGTCAGGTACCACTGGAGACGCTTGGGAAAACCTCCACGTGGGAGGCGCGAGACTACGCACGGATCAGGAAGCATGTCATCGATGGATACGCATTCCTGCAGGGGCGATTCGATTTCACTGCCGAGGTAATTCTTTGGCACCATCGCTTCCAACAGGGTGGCTATCCCAGGAGAATGCCGCGACGACTTCATCAGTATTCGGAGGGCACCAAGCTTCTCATCGTTGAGTGCGGGCGGATGTTGGCAGTCGCCGACGTCTACGACGCGTTGCATCGTGCCAATTCGAAGTTTGGTGAATTGCGTGCTCTCTCGGGCGCTGAGATCCGAGAGAAGATGCTTGCATTGAATGTTGATCGTAGGAGGCTCATCGAGGACCTCTACCACGCTGGGATACTTGTCACAGATTAAGTCGAGCGCCTCATTCCTACCCCCGCCAAGTGCGGGTTTTTTCTTGCCGATCGACGGCAATTGACAGCATGGGTAGCATAGTATTAAATATCCTCTCACTCGCGCATCAGCTTTACAACGAGGGAGTAATCGCATGAGAGAAGAACTGTCTGAGCAAGATCGTGCGTGGTTGAAATGGCTCAAAAAGGCCATGTGGAAGAAAGATCAGTGGGGGAGCAAAACGCTCATTCGTTCATTAACAGCGGACGAGCTCGAGCGTGTATTCACGATCATCGAGCGATGTGAGCTTCCCTGCAATTTCGGAACCGATCCGTACGGCTTCTTCCTGAAGGTGTTTGGTCATTCATCTACCCCCGAAGTGCGACCGTGGGTGATCATGACAATTTCGCCCCGGCACATTCCGGATGATACATGTCATGGGTTCGATGGTCAGCACAAGGCGTATTCCGTTTTTCAACGCGTGACCCATTCCCAGCGAAATAGAGAGCTCCTAAAGTTTTACCGGATGATCTTAGATGAAGATCCGTTCTATTGATTTGTGATTCCAACCCCGCCGCCTGGCGGGGTTTTTCTTGAGCAAATTATGAATATGCAGCATACTCAAGTGCTCGCATGCGTATATCCCGAAGACAATTTGTAGTTCGGTTTCTACTGTCGGGTTTTGTGTTTTTGTTTGTTTCAACAACCCTCTTGGGCACGACGGGCCCTCGTGGATTTCCGCAGCCCCCAGATTCGATATTGAGAACGGGCAGCGATTCTCCGGTCGCATGGAGGCGAGTGCTATCGTCGATTACATTTCCAATCAAGATAGTTTTACTG
>JAGOPO010000002.1 GCA_017992005.1 Minisyncoccota bacterium | reverse complement strand
TTCCCCGCGGATTTCATCGCTGAAGGCGTTGATCAAACGCGCGGTTGGTTCTATACGTTGCTTGCCGTGAGTACGCTTCTTGGTAAGGGCGCGCCGTATCGTACGGTGTTGTCGAATGGACATGTGCTTGATGAAAAAGGAATCAAGATGTCCAAGTCGAAGGGCAACATGGTGAAGCCCGATGACGTTATCGAGGCTGTTGGTGTCGATGCTGCTCGCTGGTACTTCTATACGATTAATGCTCCTGGAGAATCGAAGAATTTTGCTCTCAAAGAAGTTCGCGAGCGTCTTACGGGTTTTGTGATGACCCTCCAAAATTGCATTCGCTTCTATGAGCTCTACAGCGCAGAGCACGAAATCAGCAATGAGATACCTGCGGCAAACTTATTGGATACATGGATTTTGGCGCGTTTGGCTGACCTTACTGCTGCAACGACTCAACGTCTTGAGGCGTACGAGCTGACCGAGGCGTCGCGTGATATCGAGCGATTTGTTGTTGATGATTTTAGCCAGTGGTGGCTACGACGCAGTCGCAAGCGCACCGATGCGTTGCCGCTGTTGCGAGCGATTCTCAAGCGACTCTCATTGCTTCTGGCACCCTTTACGCCGTTCATGGCTGAAGATTTGTGGCTGAAGCTGCGGGAGCAAGGTGATGCCGAATCCGTGCATTTGGCTGATTGGCCGAGTGCAGACCCGGCAATTGATGCCGAGCGATTGTACGCAGAAATGACTCGAGTGCGATCGAGTATTAGCGCGGGCCTTGCAATCCGAAAAAATGCCGCCATTAAAGTGCGTCAACCGCTATCGTCGGTAACAGTACCGGGAGCACCATTGGATCGTGATTTGGAGCAGCTCATCTTGGACGAGCTCAATGTAAAGAAAGTGAGCTACGAAGTCGGTAAAGAGTTGTCACTCGATCTGTCCATCGGAAGCGAGCTTCGTGCTGAAGGCTTTGCGCGCGAGGTGATGCGAGCAATCCAAGATATGCGCAAGGAAATTGGATGTCAGGTTTCAGATGAAGTGTCGTGTCGCTGGTGGAGTGAGGATCAGGAAATTACGAGCGCGCTCCTTGCGCATGAGCAGATGATTCGCAAGGATACCGGCTTGTCAGCATTTGAGAATGCACCCGATACGTCGACGATGACGATCGAGCGTAATTTTGATCTCGCACCGGGAGCGTCATTGTGGATCGGCATAAATAAATAGCTCATGCTTGAGCAGTTGCGAGCACAACTACGAGAGCGCGCGAATCCCCAAAAGGCGCGCGTGCTTTCTGGTTTTTTCAAAACAGGTGAGGGCCAGTACGGGGAGGGGGATGTCTTCCTGGGTGTCACGGTGCCAGAGATTCGCGCGCTTGTGAAGCAGCATCGCGACATCACTCTCGATGAGGTGAAGGAACTTCTGGGCTCGGCGTATCACGAAGAACGACTCTGCGCGCTCTTGGTGCTTGTGCGTATGTTTGAGCATGGAGATGCGAAAACGCGGCGGAGTGTGTTTCGATGTTATCGCGAATCACTTGCGCGCATTAACAACTGGGATCTCGTCGATCTCTCTGCCCCAAACATCATTGGAGAGCATCTCTATGCTACCAAAGATTCGGGAGTGCTATTGGTGTCAATGGCGAAGTCGAAGTTGCTCTGGCACCGCCGCATTGCTGTGCTGGCGACGTTCGCATTTATAAAAAAAGGAAGATGGGTTCCAACATTCAATATCGCAAGAATTCTATTGCAGGACGATGAGGATTTGATTCATAAAGCAGTTGGCTGGATGCTTCGAGAGGTTGGCAAAAAATGCGGACAAGACGTGGAGGAGGATTTTTTAAAGAAACACTATCACCGCATGCCCCGAACGATGCTTCGGTACGCGATCGAGCGCTTTCCTAGGCGACTCCGGCAGGCGTATCTTGATGGGAAAATATAAACCCCTACACGGTGTAGGGGTTTGAGCTTACGCTTTGGGGGTGACCGGGTTGAGGAGCTCAAATACTGAAAGGCGCTCTTGAACGGTGCGCGAGTTAGCGTCGGTAGTGGCGCAATGAAATATCCCAAGCTTTTCAAAATCATCTTCTAAGCACGTAAGCGGGCAATCGTTGATGATTTTCATAAAGATGCCATCTGCTGCTGTGCATTCAAGCTCATGAACGTGAGATCCAGAGCGAATGAAAATTGAAATGCGCTTCGTTGCATTGTCGGCAATATTCGCAATATGAACTCGTTCCACCACGCCGCCCAATCTCCGAATGGTTTCCGTCCAACAGAAATATACTGAGGTTGAAGCGTCATATTGCCCATCACGGAGCAGGTCTAAGATAGTGATGACGCCTGGATCTACGTCAAATGATGCATGGCGTGTGCTGTCTTGATCTTGAAGGATAAGACGACGCGGAATGTTCAGTGAGGCAACGGAGACGTGGACTCGAAGGGTTAGCATATAATCCTTTCAATGAGCGAGCTATGATGAAATATGTATAGCGCATTCACATAATTTGTCGACCCGAAGCTATTCATCCACAGATGAGCTCTGATTTCCGAGTCGTGAAGCGTATACTGCTGATATGAAACAAAACTCGCATATTACTTTTTCAGATCCTCCCGTTGCATTGTTTGTGTTCGCGAATACCAAGATGGCAATGGTTTGGTTGCTTATTCGATTGTATGTCGGTTGGGCATGGGTTGAGTCTGGTTGGGGGAAGCTCCATTCTGCGGCATGGGTTGGTGATTCTGCGGGCGGAGCACTCGCCGGATTCATTCAGGGGGCGCTTTCAAAGGTTGGCGGGCCACACCCTGACGTGCAATCGTGGTACGCGGCTTTCTTGCAGGGCACGGTGATGCCCCATGTAGCAATATGGAGTCACGTCATCGCCTGGGGTGAATTTGCGGTGGGTCTCGGCTTAATGGTGGGGCTTTTCACGGGAATTGCTGCGTTCTTTGGTGCATTTATGAATCTGAATTTTCTTCTCGCGGGCACCGTTAGTGTGAACCCCATACTTGGCGTATTGTCGCTGGGACTGGTCATGGCATGGAAAGTTGCTGGATACTATGGTATAGACCGTTGGGCGTTGCCCCTCTTAGGTACTCCATGGAGACCCGGGCGAATACTCGCAAAAAGGTAGTAGTCTAATCATATTTCAATGAACGATCCACACGAGGTTCAGCAAGCAGTGCATGATGTTGCGTCGGGAGCGGCTGCTCTCATTGATGTTCGAGGCGAAGATGAATGGAATGATGTCCGCGCTGAAGGAGCGATCCATTGGCCGATTTCTCGTCTCCGCTCTGATGATATCCCTGATATTCCGCTCGATCAGAAAGTGTATGTATATTGCGCCGGTGGTGTTCGCGCCGAGGAGGCAAAGGACATCCTCCTCGCACATGGGTTTGGTGAGGTGGTAAATATCGGAGGTCTTTCTGACTGGCAGAAAGCAGGCGGGGAAATTGAGTAATACTCGCAATGAGGATCAAACACACAGCGCTGGTTCTGCTCGTAGTGTTTTCGGCACTTGCTTGCTGGCGGTTGCTTGTGTATCGCCCAGTAGCGCTCGATAAAGTGCCGACGTCTCCATTTATACAGGGATCGGATTCACAAGTAGTTCTCGATAGTCCTCGTGAAGGTGAGTCTATATCATCGCCCCTTAAGATCACGGGCCGTGCACGGGGCACATGGTTTTTTGAGGCTTCATTTCCTATCATACTCACGGATTGGGATGGAAGAATTATTGCCGAGTCGCATGTAACAGCTACTGATGAGTGGATGACAACTGATTGGGTCCCATTTGAGGGAACGATTGAGTTTACTCCCGATACTTCAGTGAGTAACCGAGGAGCATTGATTTTGAAAAAAGACAATCCATCGGGAGATCCTGCGCACGATGACGCACGCGAACGTACGGTTTTTTATAAATAATATTCGTGCACATTGAAGCCATCGTCATTCGAAAGCAGGCGATTCGCGAGCACGATCAATTGGTCGTGCTCTATAGTCGTGAGCTCGGCAAGATAACGGCAATTGCGAAAGGCTCGCTTCAGCGTCATAGTAAGCAGGCGCTAGCGCTTGATGACGCAAGCCATATTCAATGCGAGCTCGTCGATGGCAAGAGCGGTTATATCATGACGGGGACTCAGGCGCTTTCATCGCTTGGTCTTGCCAAGCAAAGTCCTCGCACCTGGAGTGTCGCTCAGGTCTTTTTGCAGGCGGTGGATCTTATGGTCTTCGAGGCGCAAGCAGATGAAGAGTTATGGGGCACGCTCCAAGAAATTCTCCAGAGCCTTGATCGCTCTTCTCCGGAGACTGTGCTTGCACTCTATCGTCGAGGGCAGGAGCGCTTTTTGCAAGCGCTGGGATATGGGGTTGCAGGTTCCGGGGAGATGCTGTCGCGATGGGCACGCTCGGCGTTGGATGAGAAATTTGAGGCCATTGCGCAACGCAGACTATCGGCCATTGATGTCCTCTACGACGTGGTGGCGACGTCGGCTTCATGATAGAATAACCGCGTATGCCGTTTGATTTTGAGATATCGCCCGTTATTACTCCGCCACCTCGTGTGACGCCTAGTCCTGCCGTGCCATCTGAGTCGAGTGCTCCAAATTCCCACACTCCCGAAGTACCACCATCTATGCAGCGCACATCAAAGAAGCTCCTCAAGATGCTTGTGGCGACCGCCGGTAGCCTATTGATTTTTACGGTGGCAGCATTGTGGTGGGGTGGTAGCTCATTTGCAGAAAAAGATATCACGCTCACTATCGAAGCTCCTGCATCCGTAAAGTCGGGGGATGAGGCGACCTATACAATTCACTACACCAACAATACGCGGTTGACCCTTTCGAAAATCAACTTTCGATTATTTTACCCGCAAGATTCAATTGTAATGGTGGATGGAATGCCAACGACTCCTGAGAGTGAGGGGTTTACCGTTGATGCGCTCGCACCGGGAGAGACAGGAACACGTGACGTAAAAGTCTTTATTGTGGGGGACAAGGGGGTTATTCGTACGGCGCGCCTGAACATGATTTTCAGCGCAGGAACACTGCGATCTTCGTTCCAAAAAGAGGTAACAGTTGCTACGATGATCGGCTCTCTTCCAGTAGAGGTCACGCTCGTTGCGCCTCCTACAACAGTCTCCGGCCAGCCGATTCAGTATGTTGTTGATGTTCGAAATAATACTGACGCCGATGCAATGGATATGAAGCTTGCCTTAACCTATCCTGAGGGTTTCTCGGTGCAGTCGGTGCGACCCGAAGCATCAACGGATTCAAATGTGTGGGACATTTCTTCGCTCACCGTAAATCAAGGAAAACGGTACACTATTACGGGGGTGCTTTCTGGGAATGAGGGTGAAACCAAAACGGTAACTGCATCGGTCCGGCGCAATCTTAATGGGCAGTATGTGGACTATGCTCGTACCGAAGCATTTACCGTGATCTCGAGTCCGCTGATTTCAGTTTCGATCGCACCATCGTCGGGTGTTGAGTATGTTGCGTTTCCGGGGGACACGCTTCGCTATATTGTTACGTATGCAAATAATTCCCGTTTTACTCTTCTTGGATTAGCACTCAGCGTGAAGCTCGACGGTGAAATGTTTGATACAACAAAACTGCAGTCTACGCGGGGGTCATATAGTGATGCAACTCGTACGATTACGTTTGATGCTGCTGGTGTTTCAGACTTTGGAGCGCTTGCCCCGAGTAAGCGTGGAAAATTTGAATTTACAATTCCGCTCAAGGCAGGATTATCGGGCGGAGCGCAGAGTTTTGTCGTCAAAGCGACCGCCCGCTTGAGTACCAATAATGTCCCATCGGGAATTGATAGTGAAGAGGTGTTCGCGCTCGATAGCGTTTCAACGAAGATTGGCTCTCAGCCGTCATTCACGCAATCTGTTCTGTATGATGCTCCATTCGGGTCTGGTCCGTTGCCGCCACTGGTTGGATCGGAGACTATCATGACCGTACGTTGGCAGATTACTAACCCCGGCAATGATATTCGCTCAGGCGTGGTAAGCGCCACGCTACCTCCGGGTATTGCTTTTAAGGGCAATGCACAGTCTGTGCAAGGGGCAGCGCCAGCATTTGATGCAAAAACGAAAACCATAACGTGGAATGTTGGCACGGTACCCTATGGCACGGGTAGTGGGGCGCCGCGATACGAGGCAACCTTTCAGGTCGGACTTACGCCTTCTAGTAATCTAATCGGGCAAGCGCCAAAGTTGGTATCCGGAGCCGCACTCAATGGCGTAGATGGATTTACCCAGCAACCCGTGCAGTCATCAGCGCGAGACGTGACAACAACGAATATCGAAGGACATGCGGGAGAGGGAGTGGTGCAATAAAAAAGAGGAGAGCGCGGTGCTCTCCTCTGGTACTTACAATCCAGCTTGCTGGTGCTGGATGAGCGTACGATACGCATCACACGTCATCATGAGCTCGTCGTGCGTACCGCGACCCGCAATTGATCCTCGATCCATGACAATGATCGAGTCGACATTGCGAATGGTCGAGTAGCGATGAGCGATGATGATGGTGGTGCGACCGACGCTCGCCGCATCAAGCTCTTCTTGAATCTCAAATTCATTTCTCGGATCAAGCGAGCTTGTCGCTTCGTCGAAGATGAGAATATCCGGATCTCGAATGAGCGCTCGTGCGATGCCGACGCGTTGACGCTCTCCTCCTGACAGCTTCACGCCGCGTTCACCGATGAGCGTATCAAGGCCGCACTCCATGCGACTTACGAAGCGGTCGATGCGCGCCATATGAATAACACGCCGTAGATCTTCATCGGTTACTTTCCGCTCTTCTTCGAGTGGTAAGCCGTACGTGATGTTATCACGCAAACTCTTATCGAACAGGAATGTGTGCTGTGGTACGAATCCGATGCGCGAACGCAGATGACGATGATCAAGCTCGCGTTTGAGGTCGAACCCATCAATGAGAATGCGACCGCTGTTGGGATCTTGTGAGCGCAGGAGTGTGTAGACAATGCTACTTTTGCCCGCCCCAGATTCTCCAACAAGCGCAATTTTGCCTCCCGCAGGAATGTGGAAACTTACATCGTTGAGACTTGCGTGCTTGGTTTCATCGGCGGGTTGTTGAGATTCCTTGCTGTCACGTCGATGGTAGTGGAGCGTCACGTGTTCAAACGTGATGTCTCCTTGATAGCGTTGCGGCCGATTCGGTCGAATCGCGTCAACGATGTCAGGTTCCGTGGTCATCAGGTGATAGAACTTATCAATGGATGCCATATGCTCCATGACGGTGCGAGTAACGGGCCCAATGCGTCCCACGCGACTCAGTGCGCTAATTGCCCACATCCAGTAGGTGACAAGTGCACCTGCGGTGCATGCGCCTGTTTGTGTTAAGCGGACGCCAATGATGAGTATCGCTATTCGAGTAGCGATGAGTGCATTTTCGCGTATCGTCGCCTCGTTTACGTATGGAACCCATATACCGCGAAGTCCGCGTTGTACTAATTCCATGCTCGTGTCAGACTCTTGTATGGCGCGCTCTTCTTGAGCGCTCTGGAGGACAAGCTCGGAATTGCGTAGAATTTCTCCTCGAAACTTATTTTCATGATTTCTGAGGACTTCTTGCTCCGCCAGAAATGGATGAATGATGCGATTCATTCGATGCGCCCATACGCCATAGATGATTGAGCCAATCAAGAGCGTCACGCCAAGCTCCCAGCGATACATGAGAAGTAAAACGATGACAACTCCAAGCTCCATAACGAGTGGGAGGAGCTCGTAGAGTATGATATCGAGAACGGCTCGCAATGCGTTCTGGCCGTTACTGATAACACTCTGCTTGATCCCGCTGTGCTCACTGACATGCTGTCCAATCGAAAGCGAGAGAAGCCGCTCCATACTGACGCGTGCGATGTGGCGAACAAATGGATTGGTGAGCTGATAGGCCGCGTACTTCCATCGAATCGTTTCGATAACGTTCACGATGATGAGGACGACGCCTGTTAGCGCGATGAGCGTGTAGATGTGAGCTCTGGTACCACCGGTCAGGATTGCATCGAAGATGCGACCCTGCACCCAGGGGATGAACAGATTCACGGACTGCTGGAGCGCCAAGAGCGCCAGCACAGCAATCATTGGTCGTACGTATGGACCGCAGAAATCGCGAAGAAATGTGCGAGATTTCGACATAGGGCCCCTTTCGTTGTTAAAGAGTGAAATATATTATCTCATGCAATATATATATCGTCAATAGGCATCGAGCATCTGGAATATTCAAGAAGGATACGCTATGATTGCCTCGCTATGACACCGGAAGACAATCGCATGGAGAAGATAATTTCGCTTGCTAAACGGCGAGGTTTTGTATTCCCCGGATCTGAGATTTATGGCGGACTCGCTAGCACGTTTGATTATGGTCCCATGGGTGTTGAGCTGAAAAATAACTTGAAGCAGCTCTGGTGGCAGTATTTCGTGCACCAACGAGAAGATATGACGGGTATCGACGGCGGTATTCTTATGAGTCCCAAAATTTGGGAGGCGAGCGGTCACGTTCAGAATTTCAAGGATCCGCTCGTGGAGTGCAAGAAGTGCCACCATCGTTTTCGTCCCGATAAGCTCGCGGATGCTTCCAAGTGTCCGGATTGTGGTGGTGAATTCACTGAAGTGAAGATGTTTAGTGGTATGTTTGAGACGACCGTCGGAGCTATCAAGGAAGATGGCCTCACGGTGTACCTTCGACCCGAAACAGCACAGTCGATTTTTGCGAATTTCAAAAACGTTCTCGATTCGGGTAATAAAAAAATGCCATTTGGTATCGGACAAATCGGAAAAGCATTTCGCAATGAGATAACCACGGGAAATTTTATCTTCCGTACGCTTGAGTTTGAACAAGGGGAGATTGAATTCTTTCTGTCGCCCGACGCAGACTGGAGTACTCACTTTTCTTCATGGCTCGAGTATATGTACGGATTTGCGGATCGCATCGGATTGCCACGATCGCAGTTTGTGAATCACGAAATTCCCGATGGCGAGCGCGCATTTTATTCAAAGCGCACCATTGATATCGAGTATCAGTTTCCGTTTGGACAAGATGAGTTGTGGGCAATCGCGTATCGTACGGATTATGATTTGTCGCGTCATCAGGATGCATCAGGCAAGAAGCTTGAGTATTTTGATGAGGGTGAAAAGAAGCACTACATCCCGCACGTGATTGAGCCTACATTTGGTATTGATAGGACGTTTTTAGCGGTGCTATCGAATGCCTTTGATGATTCTGACCCCGAGCGAACCGTGCTCCATCTCAAGCCCGCGCTTGCGCCCTACAAGGTTGCTGTGTTTCCGCTGTTGAAGAACAAGCCAGAACTAGTCGCGAAGGCGAGGGAGATTTTTACCATGATGCGATCGGACTTTGCTGCTGTGTGGGATGAGCGAGGCAACATCGGTAAGCGGTACCTCTCACAAGACGAAATTGGCACGCCAGCGTGCATCACGATTGATTTTCAGACCCTCGAAGATTCGACGGTCACCGTTCGAGACCGGGATACAAAAGAGCAATCACGAGTTGCGCTGCAGTCTCTTCGCGAATATTTACGAGATCGATACGCTATTTGACGTTTCTGGTTTTGTGGCGCATAGTTGCGCCGTTCATTATCAACGAGGTATATCATGACACATCGTGTGGCGTGGCTTTTTCTGTTGTTGTTGAGCGCGTGTGGTAGGGGTATTGGCGATGATGCATTCTTCTCGACGACAACTGCTCATCCGAGTGTTACGTCTGTCGTATCCGGGCGCACCGATCTTCCGGTGATGCCGTCTGTGTTGCGCGTGACATTACAAGGGGTGCGCGTCGAAGCGCCAGGCTTTCTCAGTTTGGAAACGGTGCGAAGCGGTCGTGTGGTCCTGTGGCCTCACGATGAGCAGCTTCCCATCGCAACGACCGCAGCTCTAGCGCATCATGAAGGCATGACAGTACGCTTTGGCGTCTACGTGCGACGCGTGAGCCTCATCCTGCCTGCGGAGATGAAAAGCTCCGAGGTTGGCGAACGTGTGCGCAGGGTTCTTGCTGTCGTTAATAACGCACAACAGTCGATACACTACGTTGTTGATGATTATTCATCTGATGCGTCGGTGCGACTCTATTTTGATTCGCAAGATGACGCTTTCAAAAACGGCAACGGTTCACTTGAGCGCACTGTCGCCGTGGCCCATGTACTCCATACCGCGCAAGGCGTTATTCAGTCGGCGGCGATCGTATTCCCGTCGCCGGAGTACGTTGATTTCCAAGGATGGTTTGAGACCGTGCTGATGCATGAGATTGGTCACACGCTTGGACTGTGGCACACGCCTGATGGCGTTCCAGGACTCATGTCGGCCACCATCACGGGAAGCACAGGCGATTTTACGCCTCCCGAGAAGACCGTTCTTCGCATGCTCTACAATCGAAGGCCTGGCACGCGCTTGCGCGGCGTCGAGGAATTCGAAGGTGATGGTATGGACAGCGCGAGCGAGTCTACTCGGGAGACGACTATCATTTGCAGTGTGCACTCATAACGGCTTCTCGAAGCCGTTTTTCTTTTGACGAAATCAGTGTACACTCACGACATGGCATCGGTAATTATCAATACGTTTGAGTCGTACATGGCGATGATTTGCAATAGCGTGCGTGGTGAGATGCACCTGTTCCGAAATGTTATTGCTACCGTAGACGGGGAGAAAAAGGATATTTTGCGCGATGGCGCATTGTCCTGCGGATTCTTTGCGTCCGGCATCTTGTACCTCAACAAGCTCATCGGCGATATGCATACCGGTGTTGCCGGGCTTGAGCGAGATCTCGCTGCTTCCGGATGGCATCAGATTCTTGAGGTTCGTGAAGGTGCTGTGCTAGTATGGGAGGCCCGCCAAGGAGCGAGCGGGGGTCTTCATGCTCACGTTGGTTTCTCGCTTGGTAATGGTAGGGCAATTTCCAATGGCTCTAACACTGCGCTCGTACCTGAAGAGCACGACGAGACCTACGACGGCACTCGTGCTATCGATCGCATTTGGTGGAATGCGAAATTGGAACAGTAGGCCAACGCCACCTCGAGGGTGGCTTTTTTCTAGGCTACTCAGTAATTTTAATCTTAAATTCTTCGGCATCCAATGGAATACCGGGATAATATTTATCCCGGAGTTGCTGGGCGCGTTGAAGATCCTTGTCTCGCAATGTATGTCCTAAGGAGGTATAAAATTGCAATGATTGTATGAGGGATTTTGGAGATGCTATACGAACAGGGATACCCTGGACAGTAATAGTTTCGCCGGCAAAAAAGTCTGTGCTTACATATGCCTTTTTTTGAACATTTTTATCCTCAACAAAAATATATGGTTTCCCAGTTTCTTCATCTACATCAAAGATTGCGAAGTCGGCTTGGAGTCCATTCGCATTCGTTATATAAAGTTTTCGCGGATGATCTTTCGATGTTGCTTTGTAGGATATACCCAGTTCTTGCAGAGCCCTTTCCAACGAAGCTTGGTTTTTTCGACTAACTGCCATATCGATATCCGTATGAGTATCAAAAGTTTCAACCTCACATTTACCATCTTTTTCTTTTAAAAGGATTTCAGCAGCATATCCGCCAAATAAGAACGAAGGAAATTGAAGGCTCGATATTATTTTTATAAGTTCGATTTGTCGTCGTGCAATTTCATTGCTTTCTGATTCGTATTGATGGCGAGTAAAGGCGCCATTTTGTTCGGGGTGTTTCGAAGTAAGTGTCTTCGTAATTGACGACGCTTCAGCGGTTGCTTTTTCTTTTGAGTAGACGGGAGGTGTGCGTTCCATGGCAAAAGTATAGCACAGTAGAAATAGAGTTTGTGAGGTGCAATTAATGATGGGGTAACATGGCCGAGATTCGCCCGCGACTCTCGGCTCGTCAGCCACTCGCCTCGGTCTGGGCACGGGCTCGCGGTTCCGGCTTTTGGTCGGAACATCGTTCCGCCCTTCGAATCTCGTCCTCACGAACACAGTATGAATACAACACCCGAGGTGGGTGTTGTATTCATATGCGCGGTGGACGAGATTCGAACTCGCGACCTCTTCCGTGACAGGGAAGCGCTCTAACCAGCTGAGCTACCACCGCAAGCATGGTACGACGTACCATCGCAATTGCAGGACAAACTATAGCTTATTTCCGACTAAAAGGGAAGTGCTGTCGCGATTCTGGTATACTTACGCTATGAAAGTAAGGCCTTCCATCGTAACATTCTTTAGTTTGGTCTTTTCGGTGAGCGCAGCAGGAGTGATTGTCACGCTTTCAACTCCTGATAGCGCGAGTGCTCTCGTAGTGAGCTTTCTTATTGTTTCCTGCGCTATAGCGGTTTGGAGTTTGATGGCTACGACACTTTTGGTGTTGCGGCAGAGTATATCGCAGGCAGTGTGGGTGTCACTCATACCCGCTCTTACGACCGTACTATTGATTCTCATGCGCCAATCGCTGTTGGCCTCGCCGAGATTGCTGGGTGGCGTTCTTTTGGCTACACTGGTAGGATCGCTGAGTGCCTGGTGGCATCTACGAAGATTCACTCAACATCATGACTAGCACACTCGACCATCTCAAGGAAGTTGCTCAAAAGGATTTAGAGAATCTTCGCAGTCTTGCGGAGCTTGAATTTGCGCGGGTGAGACACTTAGGGAGGAGTTCTGAATTGTCTTTATTTTTGAGAACGCTCAAGGACAAAACTGAAGATGATCGGCGTCGTCTCGGTCACGTTGCCAATGAGTTGCGTCAACAACTTGAGTCTGCCTTCGGAGATGCAAGAGAGCGACTCGAGAATGCGGCTTACGAGGCGCTGGAGAAGATTGACGTTACCGCGCCTTCTCGTGGCGTAGTGTCGGTTGGGCATATACACCCGTTGACGCAAACACAAGATGATATCAACGCCATTTTTGCCTCAATGGGATTTCGCATCCTAGAGGGTCCAGAGGTCGAAACCGAGTGGGCGAATTTTGACGCACTCAACTCACCCCCTGATCATCCTTCACGAACGATGCAGGATACATTTTGGCTCAAGGGCATGCAGTATCTTATGCGCGCACATACGAGTCCGATGCAGGTTCGGTTCATGCAGGCTCATCAACCACCATTTCGTATTGTGGTGCCCGGTCGTGTCTATCGCAATGAATCTACCGATGCGACTCATGAGTTTCAATTTCATCAAATTGAAGGATTGATGGTTGCGCGCAAAGGCGAGCAAGCGCCGTCGATGGCGAATTTAAAGGGAGTCATGGAGCATTTCTATCAGCGATTCTTCAACGATAAGCAAATTCAAGTTCGCTTTAACGCGAGCTATTTCCCATTCGTTGAGCCCGGTGTCGAGGTGTATATCAAGGGAAGTTCAGGGAAGCTCGCGGGGCGTTGGCTCGAAGTTGCAGGCGCTGGTATGGTGCATCAACAGGTGTTCGAAAACGTTGGTTATGTTCGGGGCGAGATGCAGGGTTTTGCATTTGGTATGGCACTCGAGCGTATGGCGATGCTGAAATATAAGATAGATGATATTCGACTTTTCAACGGTGGTGATCTTCGTTTTCTAAAGCAATTCTAGCTATGAAATTTTCGTTTGCATGGATACAGGAGCTATCGGCCTCGTCGCTATCGATTGAAGATGCGTCTGCATTATTGACGTCGAAAGCGTTTGAGGTCGTGCTTTCTGATGTGCCGGGCGTGCTCGATATTGATATTTTGCCAAATCGACCCGACGCGTTGTCACACCTCGGTGTGGCCCGTGAGTTAGCGGCGCTAACGTCGCAGCGATTTACGGCACCCTCTTATGAGTGGCGTGTCAGTGATGAGCCTGTTAAGAAGGTGACGATTCACGATGCATCTTGTGTGCGTTATAGCGGTTTATTGATTCGGGATGTTCGCATAGGACCATCGCCAACGTGGCTCGTGGAGCGCTTGGCGTTATGCGGGTTGCAGAGCATCAACAATGTGGTTGACGTGACCAATTATGTGATGCTGGAATTAGGCCAACCCATGCATGCATTCGACGCATCGAGCGTGAAGCAGATTGACGTTCGACGCGCTCGCACTGGTGAGCAGCTTGTGGCGCTTGATGAAGCCAGGACTACGCATGCTCTCGACGAGACGATGCTGGTGATTGCCGACGGTGATACGCCCATCGCGCTTGCGGGTATTAAGGGAGGAGTGGGGACGGGCATTTGCGAGAACACAACGGATATCTTTTTGGAGGCGGCGAATTTTCTGCCCGAATCTATCCGGGCAACATCTCGCAAGCTCAATCTCCGAACGGATGCTTCGATTCGTTTCTCATATGGAGTCGATCCGAATCTCACCGCACCCGCACTTCAGCGCGCCGCAGAATTGATTGCCAAGGTGGCGCAGGGGAGCGCGCATTCTTCCATTGTTGATGTGTACCCTCATCCGGTGACGAGTCGATCGGTGCTCCTGGACGAGCAGTACGTCCGCGATCTTCTTGGTATTGAACTGCAGTCTTCGCAGATGCGGGGAATTTTGGAGTCGCTAGGTTTTCGGGTGCAGCGTGAACAGAGTGAGAAATGCCTTGTCGAAATACCCTCGAGGCGATCGGATGTAATTGGGCAAGAGGATCTCGCCGAAGAAATTGGCAGGGTGTATGGCTTTGATGCTATCACGTCGATTGCTCCGGAGCTTCCTATCTATAGTGAACACTCATGGGTGAAAGAGGAGACCGCTGTGGTTTGGGATGAGTATACGTATCTGCGGGAGCGAAGCGCGATTGGGCGACTATTGGTCGGCGCTGGGTATAGTGAGGTATACAACTACGTGTTTCTTTCAGATGAAATGATGGAAGCGCTCAAGGCCACACATGCCTATGAATTGGCACAGCCTCAATCGCCCGAATATCGATGGTTGCGCACATCTCTCGTTCCGCGACTTTTGATCAATGCGCGAGACAATCTTCGTTTTCATGACGCGGTGCAGTTATTTGAGACCGGCCATGTATTCAGGGGCGTTGGAGAGGGCAAGGAACAAAGCAGAATCGGTCTCATCGCTGCTCATCGAGATGCATCGCGCGAGATGTTCTTTGACCTCAAGGGTGCGGTGAGTCTCATCGCTGAGCGATTGGGATTGGCAGATGTCTATTTTGATGATGCGGAGCCAATGGCGTGGGATGTGGGGGCCATTAATGCGACACTGCCAGGTCGACGTGCTGTGATACGAGATGGCAATGATCGAGTTATCGGTTTTATTGGTTCAGTGCATGGTCGTGTTGCGTCCGCCTTGAAGCTCAAGGGATCTGCCGCGGTTGCCGAGCTTGATTTACGGTCTCTTATAGAGTTTGCACAGCGCGAGCGCGAATTTGAGCCATTACCGAAATACCCCGATGTCATTCGTGACGTGGCAATCTTGGTTCCTCAAACCACTCAGATTGACACTATTCTTCAGACCGTGCAGGAATCTGATACCCAGCAGCTCGTGCAGGATGTGGACGTGTTTGATATCTTCGTTCCCACTGGAAAAGAAAAGCAAAACGAGGACGCCGCCGAGAGGGCACTGGTGAAGAGTGTCGCGTTCCATGTCGTATTTCGCTCCGATGAGCGTACGCTGACGGATATCGAAGTGGAAAAAGCACTGTTGGAGATCCAGCAGGCTCTTCAGGCGCAACTTGGAGCAAAAATACGATGAGCGAGAGTATTCCTCAGAATCTCGAACCCCGCCTTGAGCGAGAACCGATTAGCTACGAGCGCGTACTCGAAGCGGCACGCGGCTTGAAAGCCGAAGGCATCAGGGATTACCATAGCGAGTCAATTCCCCATGCTGTGTACGTGCAAGATTTGCTTGATGATTGGAAATCCGACGCGGATCTCATTGAAGTTGGTATAGAGACTGCCGACAAAGCTAGAAACATTGTTCGTTGTGCTCGAATTTGGATTGATGCCGGATTCTCCGGACTCAAACCCAGCCGAGACGCCATGGAATATCTTTCCGATGAGTATGTAATGGCTCTAAATCGTGGGGATTCTGTTGAGGTGTTGGGTATTCTCAAGAGCGCACTGGAATCTCTCGAGCGCTCCTTGGGACAAAAGAATCCTTCCGAAAAAATGCCCGCAAAGCTCGCCGCTAAGATGCGTGAAGCGGAGGAGTTTGTTGGAGCAGGTAGGATCACTGACGCTGTTGGGGTGTTAACGCTCGCGCTGTTTGATCCGAGATTCAAGCGTATTTCGCCACAGATTCTTGAGGGTGTGCGTCACGTACGCGATTCGTACAAGGCATTAGGGTGAGAATGACAACAAGATGCGATATTCCCCAGTTTTTTGAGGCTTTTGCGAGTTATTTGGTGTGTTGATTTATTATCCTAAACTGCTAGAATCGTACTACAGTATGGCAACTACGAAGGAACCAAAAAACAGCTCATATACCGCGGCGGATATTTTTGTTTTAGAGGGCCTCGAGCCCGTTCGAAAGCGTCCTGGTATGTATATCGGTGGCACCGGAATCGATGGTCTCCACCACTTGATTTGGGAGATTTTTGATAACTCGCTCGATGAGGCGATGGGCGGACACGCCGACCACATCAAGGTTACGTTGTTGCCGGACGAGATGGTTTCCGTTGAAGACAACGGTCGCGGTATTCCTGTTGAAAAGCACAAGCAATCGGGAGTGTCTGCGCTCGAGACAATCATGACCACCCTACACGCTGGTGGTAAATTTGGCGGAGATGCATACAAGGTGTCTGGTGGTTTGCACGGAGTTGGCGCTTCTGTGGTGAATGCGCTTTCCGAATACGTGAAAGCAGAGGTTCATCGCGATGGCGGTGTTTTTGTGCAGGAGTACGCGCAGGGTAAAGTCAAAAAACCCGTGAAGCGTGTTGGCGATTCAAAAAAGCATGGCACCATCATTACCTTTAAGCCCGACCCAGAAATTTTTAAAGAACGTGGCTACAAGTGGGACACCATCCTTGCGCATCTTCGTCAGCAAGCATATTTAACCGCCGGTATCACCATTGATGTTATCGATGCGCGTGAAGGCGTGAAGCCACCAAGCGCAAAGGAGCCACAGTATCCTAGCCACACGTTCCACTTTGAAGGCGGTCTTGTTTCGTATGTGAGTTTCCTTAATCACGGTATCGAGCCAAAGCATAAGGCGATTTTCTACGTACACAAGGAACAGCAAGATATCGATGTTGAGGTGGCATTTCAGTACGTCGATGATCTGTCGACCAAAGAAATCAGCTTTGCCAACAACATCCACACTGTCGAGGGAGGTACGCACATCACGGGATTTAAGACCTCGATTACTCGCTCGCTCAACGATTACGCACGCAAGAACGGTTTCCTCAAAGAAAAAGACGACAATCTAACCGGTGACGATGTACGCGAGGGGTTGGTTGCGATTTTGGCGGTCAAGCTACGCGAGCCGCAGTTTGAGGGTCAAACAAAGGCTAAGCTTGGTACCCCTGAAGCTCGCGCTGCGGTGGAGACGGTAATGAATTCCGAGCTTGCTGATTGGCTTGATCGAAATCCGACTGATGCGCGCGCGATTTTGGACACGGTTATTCTTGCCGCAAAAGCACGTGTTGCCGCTAAAGCCGCCCGTGACACCGTTCTCCGCAAGGGCGCGATGGACGGCTTTTCATTGCCAGGCAAGCTCGCTGACTGCTCGAGTCGATCCGCTGAGGAAACTGAGCTGTTTATTGTTGAGGGAGATTCGGCAGGTGGTACCGCAAAGCAGGGACGTGACCGAAACTTCCAAGCGATTTTGCCGCTCCGCGGCAAGATTTTGAATGTTGAGCGCGCCAGAATTGATAAGATGCTTGGCTCCGAATCCGTTCGTTCTCTTATCATTGCATTGGGCACCGCAATCGCAGATGAATTTGATATTGCAAAGCTTCGCTACCATAAGATTGTCATTATGACGGATGCCGATGTAGATGGTGCACACATCAGGACACTCTTGCTGACGCTCTTCTACCGACACTTCCCACAACTCATTGACGCGGGTTATATCTACATCGCACAGCCACCACTGTATCGCATCGCCAAGAGCGGACACGTCCAGTATGTGTACAGCGACGAAGAAAAGGACGCCGTTGTCGCGCAGTACGCACAGCTTGCAGGTCAGGGCGCAGCAGATAAAAAGGCCGCAAAAAAAGAGGCGTCAAAGAAGGCATTTGGTGATTTTGAAGCTGAAGCCGTCGATGGCGCGTCCGATACTATGCAGCAGCCAACGGAGGGCGACGAAGAGCCCGAGCAGGACGGTGTTGTTAAGATTTCCGGTCTCACGATTCAGCGCTACAAAGGTCTTGGAGAAATGAATGCCGAGCAACTCTGGGACACCACCATGAACCCAGCAAATCGTATCCTTTTGAAGGTGGGGATTGAAGATGCTCAAGAGGCCGATCGCGTCTTCGATGTGCTCATGGGAGCTGAGGTGGCGCCACGCAAGAAGTTCATACAGACCCATGCGCGATCGGTGCAGAATATCGATATTTAAGCCTTTCACGGGCCAATTGACATGCAGTGCTCATTCTGGTAATCTGTGCAGAACGCCTGCGGGCGCTTTTTAGAGCCAATGACAACTATCGCTACATTCTTACGAGAAGTGCGCGTCGAGCTCAGCAAGGTAAGCTGGCCATCTCGACAGCAACTCACCGCTTACACCGC
The DNA here is from genome assembly GCA_017992005.1 of Minisyncoccota bacterium. Classification (GTDB taxonomy): domain Bacteria; phylum Patescibacteriota; class Minisyncoccia; order 2-02-FULL-40-12; family GWA2-44-9; genus JAGOPO01. Next base: position 49,502 of record JAGOPO010000002.1, on the reverse strand, counting down.
GGTTGTTATCGGTTTGAGCTTATTCGTTGCTGTATACCTTGGTGGACTTGATACCTTGTTTGCCAAGATTTTGAGTCTCGTACTGGGTTAATTTCTATCGCACCTATGGCAAAGCAAGCAAGCACCGGACAACGAGAGTGGTACGCAATCCATACCTATTCAGGGTATGAGGATAGTGTCGCTCGTAACTTGCTCCAGCGCATCGAGTCGCTCGGATTTGAGGATAAGATTTTTTCAGTACTCGTTCCCAAAGAAAAAAAGATTCGCGTCAAAGGCGGCAAGCGTGAGGTGGTAGAGGATAAGATCTATCCTGGGTATGTGCTAGTGGAAATGATTGTATCCGATGACTCGTGGTACGTTGTCCGCAACACGCCGAGCGTTACAGGATTTATCGGCGCAGGTACGACACCAACCCCGCTTGCCAAAGCTGAAATCGACGGTCTTCTTGCTCGCATGGGCGTCGAAGAGCCGAAGTACAAAGTGGATGTTGCCGTTGGTGAGCGCGTGAAGATTTCGGACGGTCCATTCAAGGATTTCGACGGAAAGGTATCCGAGGTAGACGCAGAGAAGGGCCGCGTGAAGGTGTTGGTGACCATCTTTGGTCGCGAGACGCCTGTCGAGCTGGACTTCTTGCAGATGAAGAAATTATAATTTGTAACCAAACCACGGTCGGGTAGCTTCAACCGACGGTGATTATCACGAAATGGCAAAGAAAGTAAAAACAATCGTTAAACTCCAGGTCGAAGGTGCCAGAGCAACTCCAGCTCCACCAGTCGGTACGGCGCTCGGACCACACGGAATCAACCTCCAGCAGTTTGTCTTGCAATTCAACGAAGCAACCAAGGACAAGGTTGGTCAGGTCACTCCAGTTGAAATCACGATCTTCGAGGATCGCACCTTTGAATTCCAACTCAAGACTCCTCCTGCAGCGTACTTGTTACGTGTCGCAGCCGGTCTTGAAAAGGGAAGCGGAGAGCCCAATAAGAAGAAAGTTGGCTCCGTCACTCGAGCGCAGTTGAAGGCAATTGCCGAGCAGAAGATTCAGGATCTCAATGCAAATGATGTCGAGGCAGCCATGGAAATTATTTCCGGAACTGCGCGTAGCATGGGTATCGAAATCAAATAAGCGTATCTGGTAGAAAAAGCCACCCTTGTCCGGTGGTTTTTTCTTGGTATGCTTGTAGCCGTTCCTTAAGGAGTTGAGTATGACAACGAGAGGATTTTTCGTCACCGTTGAGGGTCCGGAGGCGTCCGGGAAGACGACTGCCATCGAGCAGGTGACGCGTGAGCTTGCGCTGCGCGGATGCAATCCCTTGCGTACACGGGAGCCGGGTGGCACTCAGGTAGGAGTTGCAATTCGAAAGTTGCTGCTCGATGGATCGGCCACGCCCTGTAGCAGATCGGAATTCTTGCTCTTTCAAGCCGATCGCGCACAGCATGTTGAGGATGTTATTGAGCCAGCGCTTGCTGGTGGACGTCTGATTGTGTGCGACCGCTATATTCTATCGAGTATCGCGTATCAGGTTGAAGGTCGCAACATTCCTCGCGATGCCGCTCTTGAGGCAATTAGACTGGCAACGAAGGGGCTCGTGCCTGATCTCACAATTCTCCTCACCGTTAATCTGGATGTAAGCATGAAGCGTCTGGCGATGCGAGGTGCGGAAAATCGGCTTGATAATGAGAAGAGAGAATTTCACGAATCCGTACACCGCGCTTATGAAATGTACTTCGGAGGTGCATTTGCAAAATCATGGCTGCGAATCGATACGTCGCCTCCTCATATGACGCCTGATGTCGTCGCTGACCTGATGACGGATGCCATCGTGCAAGCCCATCGGCGAGCCGCATAACATCACTGCTCCACAGAACATGTGGGGCTTTTTTTACTCCAAAATCGTGCTAAACTGTCACCACATGAAAGAGTATCTCACCACTATTGGTTTAGAAATACATGCGGAGCTGAACACCAAAACGAAGATGTTTTGCGATTCCAAAAACGATGCACTGGAGAAGACGCCAAACACCAATGTCTGTCCGATCTGCATGGGCCATCCCGGTACGCTGCCGGTGATCAATCGCGCTGCCATTGAGAAGATTATTGCTGTCGGCTTGGCGCTTGGTTGCACCATCGAGAAGCGCTCCTTTTTTGAACGCAAGAACTATTTTTACCCTGACCTCCCGAAGGGATACCAGATCTCTCAATTTCAATTTCCCTTTTGTAGAGAAGGTAAGCTCGAAGCCAACGGAAAGACGATTCGCATTGAACGTATCCATCTCGAAGAAGATGCGGGTAAGCTGATGCACGAGCCCGGGGCGGATTACTCTCTCGTCGATTATAATCGTGCCGGCGTGCCACTGATGGAACTGGTGACGCACCCTGACCTTTCGGAAGCTGAAGATGTCCGTCGATTTGCGACCGAGTTGCAGCTCATTTTGCGGTATCTTGAGGCGTCTGACGCCGACATGGAAAAGGGACAGATGCGCGTCGAGGTAAACCTCTCCGTTCGCCCCAAGGGACAAAAAGAATATGGAACGAAAGTGGAGGTCAAGAACATAAACTCGATTTCAGCTGCGGCGAAGTCTGCTGACTATGAAGTAAGGCGACAAATCGATGTGCTTGAATCTGGTGGCGTGCTCGTGCAAGAAACGCGAGGCTGGGACGATGTGCACCAAAAAACGGTCAGTCAACGCATCAAAGAGGGAAGCGCGGACTATCGATATTTCCCCGAACCCGACTTACCACCAATTGTGATTTCCGAGGTTGAGATTGATGCTATCCGTGCCGCTCTTCCCGAATTGCCGGCGGCGCGACGTGTACGCTTTGCCAAGGAGTATGGACTGCCACAAGCAGATGTTGAGATTCTCGTCGTATTCAAGGAACTTGGAGATTACTTCGAGGAGGTGGTCTCGGAGCTGAAGCACGAAGATAATCCACTCACGGGTGAATCGACAGATTATGGCAAGCTCGCAAAGACAGCCGCAAATTGGCTTATCACGCAATTACAGCCGAAGCTCTTTGCCGCATCGGCCACTCCCCATGACACGAAGATCACTCCAGCGGCATTTGCCGACTTCGTTGTTCGCGTATCTAGCGGAATTGTAGGAAGTGCCGGTGCTCAAACGCTATTGCAGGCGATGTGGGAGACCGGCGAAGATCCAGAAGACATCATCCGTGAGCTCGATTTGGCGCAGGTTTCTGATGCTGTCTCGCTGAACGTATATGTTGAAGATGCGATCGCCCAATCAGAAAAAATAGTCGCCGATTTTAAGGCCGGCAAAGTGCCTGCACTGAAAGCGCTCGTGGGAAAAGTTATGGCCATTTCAAAGGGCAAAGCAAATCCGCAACTCGCCGAGCAGTTGCTGCGTGAAAAATTGACAAATTGAAGAAAAGTTAGTATTATTTTCTTAGGAGGTGCTAGATGAGGTGCAAGGCGCATAGTATTGCTGGGCTCGCAGTTTGTTGCTGGACTGAGACGCATATCTGGAGCGCTCTGCTCAATTTCGAGCAGGATGATGCTCGTGAGGTGCAAATCGAAAGTGTCATCGATACTCTCGATACGACGATCGATTGTCCACTCGAGCCCGAAGAACGAGCTGTGCTCGTTGATATTCTCCAGAAGGCTGATTCCGTCATGTGGAGACTTCGCATTGCGGGTCCGAGTGAAATCGAGCGAAAGAGAGTTCTTCGTGAGATCGTGAAGTTGTTTCAGCCGCTGTCATAGGCGGCTTTTTCTTTGTTGATAACCCAGTTGAATAATTATAGGGGGGGGTACGATGAAGGTGTATTACCTCACATAAAAGACATGCAAGAAAAACCAGAATACTCACGCGAAGAATATGATAAGGCGGAAAATGATCTAAAAGAGTCACGTGCTGATATGAAAGGTTTCGAAGAGTATGCTCGCGGCACCCATTTTCCAGGAAATTCTTACGATCGCGAGTATTATCGAATGGCGGATTGGGTGAGTACAGCCGAAAAAAAAGTTAATGAACTTAAAGATATGGCACACGAGCAGGCGAGCAAATTGAATCAAGCCTTGTCGGATCTTGAACGCGAGTTTGAAGCTGCTAAAATGGCGCGCGAGCGGTTCATCAAAGAAAATCTTCAGAAAGAGACCGAGAATAAGTAGTTAGTCGTTCGGCCTAACTTGTCCATGCTCCTTGCATCCATAAACGAGGCCTTTGGCCTGGTTTATGGATGAGATCCAGCGGATATCTTTATTGCGCTTCCACCAGGTGAGCTGTCGTTTTGAGTAGGCGATGATGTCGCGCAGGAGTCCGTCGCGCATACAGGTGCGCGAGAGTTTCCCTTGGAGATGTTGTGCAACCCAGCGATATTCGAGGCCGAATGCTTCGAGGCGCTTCCAGCTGACGCCAGAGGCGTGAAGGCGCTTCACTTCCGCAATCATTCCAGAGCGTAGGCGAGCGTCGAGGCGTTTTGTGATGCGAGTGCGTAGCTGATCTGCAGGACGCGACACGCAAAGATAGAGGGTGTCGTAGGGGCTCTGATGTTTGCGCGCGAGCTTTTGTACGGGCTTACCGGTTGTGAGCACGATTTCAAGCGCGCGGATGAGGCGGACGGGATTTTTCTGGTCGATTGATTTTGCGCGCACAGGGTCGAGCGTTTTCAGGCGCTGAAATAATTCTGCAGGAGAAAGCTTGACTAGCTCTTTGCGAAGCGCGGGATTTGGCTTCACTTCGGGTAGTTCGAGCCCATAGACAAGCGCGTCAATCCAAAAGCCGGTCCCTCCACAGATGATAGGGAGTTTGCCACGGCGGAGTATATCCGCGATTGCCTTTTTCGCATCTCTTTGGAAATGCGACACGTTGTAGCTGCGCTTTGGTGATGAAATATTGAGCAGCCAGTGACGAGCGAGGCGCTGCTCGCGTTTGGTGACCTTGCCGGTGCCGATATCCATCCCACGATAGACCTGACGAGAATCAGCGGAAATGATTTCTCCATTGAGTTTTTGCGCAATTGAAATGGCAATATCAGATTTACCTGATGCGGTGGGGCCAGCAATGACGATGACTCGGGGGAGGTTGCTTTTCATGAATTATCGTGGTATAATATACCCTAGAGTTCACTACAATACAAGGAGGAGTTCGCATGCGGCAATGGTGGGTATCGTGGCCGATGGCCGTGTCGCTGGTGGCGTCAGTGGTGAACGTGGAGTTTATCCTGATACCAGTTTTTGTGTCGATGGGGATGTCGGGATTGACACTCTTCGTTGCAACGGGCATCTCCGCATCCATTGAGGTCACGTATTGGTACTGGTTTGCGGGGTGGCTCGGGCGTCAGGCCCCGTTCATTCCTGCGGTGCAAGCTACTGTCGTCGAGTTCCGAGGTGAGGGGTTCCTCGCGCGCGTACGAGCCCAGCTCGATGCCGCGATGGGCCTCATCAATGCCATGTGGGATTGGTTCTACATGCGGATGCAAAATCAAATGGCCGCTCGCAATCCCGCGACACGCTTCCTATTGGAGAATGCACTGCGAGTTATGCAGGCAAGCCCCAAGGGCATGATGTACCCACTGATGATGGGGCTTGGTCTCTGCCCGCTCGGCTGGATTCCGGGGATCCTCTTGTGTCGGCAGACGCGACAGCGAGGAGCGTTTGCTACGCTCCTGTTGTTTAACGCGATCAAGACCTACGCTGTTGGTCTCGGTTGGACTGCAGCGCTCCAGCAGTTCGCACAGTAGCCCTTCGTGGGCCATCGCTACCTTTCGGGGTAGCGATTTTATTTTTTCGAACGTTGCTCTGTTGCAAGCACTTCAATGAATGCTTCGAGTTTGAGCTGGCCGAGATCTTCTCCTCCGCGCTTGCGAACCGAAATTGCTTCGGCCGCAATATCCTTGTCGCCAAGAATAATTGCGTAGGGGACTTTCATCGTTTCAGATGCGCGAATCTTTTTGCCGATGGTGTCGTTATCGGTGTTTACTTCGACGCGGAAGCCATGCGAACGAAGCTCGGTTGCGATCTCTTCGGCGCGCTCGAGATGACGGTCACTGATAGGAAGCACGGAGACTTGGACTGGCGCAAGCCATAATGGAAACGCGCCACCATAGTGCTCGATAAGGATGCCTAAGAAGCGCTCTGTAGAGCCAAGAATGGCACGATGGACGACCACGGGCCGGTGCTTGGCACCGTCGTCGCCGGTGTATTCGAGCTCGAAGCGTTCGGGCAGATTCATGTCGAGCTGAATGGTGGACAGTTGCCAAGGGCGACCAAGGACATCGTTGAAGATGAAATCGAGTTTGGGGCCGTAGAATGCCGCCTCGCCTACGCCGACTTCATGCTTCCAGCCGCGTTCAGCGATGAGTTTAGCGAGTGCGGCTTCGGATTGCTCCCATACCGTCGCACTGCCGATGTACTTTTCTGCGTTTTTGGGATCTCTTGTCGAGATGCGCACATAGAAGTCGTGGAAGCCAAACGCTTTGTATACCTCGTCAATCATGTCGAGCATGCGGCCGATTTCACTCTCTACCTGATCGGGACGCATAAACACATGGCAATCATCTTGCGTGAGAGCGCGCACGCGTGTGAGGCCAGCGAGCTCGCCAGATTTTTCGTAGCGATAGTTGGTGGTCGTGCAAACGTACCGAACGGGGAGCTCACGATATGAATGGGGCACTTCGCGGTACAGCATCATGAAGTGAGGGCAATTCATCGGCTTGAGGTAGTACTGTGCCTCATCAGTCAGGTGCATAGGCGGATACATCGCGTCGTATTTGTCGAGGTGGCCCGAGATTTCATACAATTTACCCTTCGTGATGTGAGGAATCCAAATGGGCTGGTACCCGCGACGTTCTTGAAGGGTTGTGATGAAGTCTTCTACGGTACGGCGCAGAATGGCGCCTTTGGGGAAAAAGAGTGGAAGTCCCGGGCCAACATCATCGGAAATCATAAAAAGGCCGAGCTGTTTGCCGAGAATACGATGATCGCGCTTCTTGGCTTCTTCGCGTCGCTCTATGAACGAGGCGAGCTCATCAGCTGTCGCGAATGCGAGTCCGTAGATGCGTGTGAGTTGTGCGTTTTTCTCATCCCCGCGCCAATACGCTCCAGCAAGCTTATCGAGCTTGAACGAGTCGAGATCGATGAGCGACGGATTTTCGATATGTCCACCGCGGCAGAGATCAGTGAAGTCACCCGATGTGTAGAGGGTGATAGTCTCGCCTTTAGCTACAATCTCATCGACGAGCTCAAGTTTGTAAGGGTTGTCCTTGAAGAGAGTGCGCGCTTCATCCGCTGAAACTTCTGTATGTGAAAAGGATGTCCATGAAGGAAGGATTTTCTTCATTTCCGATTCAATGCCTGTTAGATCCTCGTCGGAAAGAGGTTTCGAAAACTCAAAATCGTAATAGAACCCCGTATCGATTGCGGGGCCTATTGTGCGCTTTGCAGACGGGTCAAATTTGAGCGTAGCCGCTGCTAACAGATGAGCAAGGGTGTGGCGTTGGTGTTCGAGAAGGGATGCATCCATAGTGTGAGTATCCTAGCAAACATGACGCTCCATCGCAATCAGGCTTGTATAATTCAAATAATATGGTATAGTATCATTTCAGGAGAAATGACATGGATCTGGCCTTGCGTGCGGCGTTGAAGTTGCAGCTAAGAAGAAGTCTTCTCGGAGCCATCATCATGCATTTTGTGCTTCCGGCGCAACTGCCCGGACGACTCGATGCAGCTCTCGAGCATGCCTTGGGGCGACTGGCGAATGAGAAGTCGCGATTCACAGAGGAAGAGGTGAGGGTGCGTGTAGAAATAGCTCGAGAGGTTGTTGCTGAGATGAAGCTGGAGGCGGCGGGGAAGTAGATCCGCGTATCGGGCACGAAGGTGCCCGATTTTTTATGCGACGACTGCAATGGGCTTTGCGGTGTCGCAGAGGAGCTTCATGTTGCCATCTCTATTATCTATTTTGCCCGTTAGGATTAAGACAGTATTTGGTGCCCACGCGTGCTGTGTTTTTTCGAGTACGGATGGGAATACAACAACTTCGAGTTTGCTGGTGAGGTCTTCGACCGTCGAGAAGAGCATGGGTTTTCCGGTTTTGGTAATAATTTTGTGATTTGATACCACGAGTCCTGCGATGCGCACAACCTGTCCCGGGATTGGTCGTAGCTCGCGGATAGATGTGGGCTTTTCGAGTTTCAGTCGAGCCGTGTATTCACTCAGTGGGTGATCGCTTACGTACAGGCCAATGAGTTCTTTTTCCCATCGGAGTGTATCGGCCTTGGATGCTGGTGATGCGGGAGAGAGCTTGACCGGAGGCAGCTCACTATCGAGCGCATCACCGAACAATGAGACCTGCCCCATGCTAACGCGCTTCATTTTGTCCTTTGCATGCAATAACAGCGTTTCGATGTTGGCCAGGAGGGTGTTGCGTTCTCCGAGCTTGTCGAGAGCGCCACACTTGGCGAGCGTTTCCAGGGATTTCTTAGAGAGATCCTTGTGTTGAATGCGGGTGACGAGGCTTTCAATGTCGGTGTAGGGGCCGTTTGCATTTCGTTCGGCGATGATTGCTTCCACGATGTTGACTCCGAGATTTTTGACGGCGGTGAGTCCGAAGCGAAGCGTTGGTTTTTCAGCATTGGGAACAACGCGGAACCGTTGGGCACTTTCGTTGATGTCGGGTGGAAGTACCTGGATGCCCATAGAGCGAGCTTCGTCGACAAGAAACGCTATGCGTTCGATGTCGCCGGTTTCAGAGTTCATGAATGCCGCCATGAATTCGGATGGGTAGTTCGCTTTTAGGTATGCAGTCTGGTACGCCACCATTGCATAGCACGCAGCGTGACTTCGATTAAATGCATAGCGGTTAAACGGTTCGACCAGTTCCCAGAAGCGATCCGCGACTGCCTTGGGCGTTCCGGTTGCTGCGCAGCCGTCTTTGAACTTGCCCTCTTGCTCGTCCAAGAGTGCTTTGATTTTTTTACCGACCGCTTTTCTCATGACGTCTGCTTCGGCAAGTGAAAATCCTGCCAAGGCGCGAACGGCAGCCATGAGTTGTTCTTGGTATACCATGACACCGTAGGTATTCTTGAGAATGGGCTCCAGCGAGGGGTGCAGGTATTCAACGCGTTGGCGACCGTGTTTGCGTTCGACGTAGTCGGGGATAAGATCCATAGGACCGGGACGATAGAGTGCGACCATGGCGATGATGTCTTCAATATCGGTTGGTTTAAGCTCTTTGAGATAGCGCTTCATGCCTGACGACTCGAGCTGGAACACCCCCGTGGTTTTTGCAAGACGGAGTAATTTAAATGACTTCTCGTCCGTGAGTGAAAGGTTGTCGATGTCGATGGTGACGCCGTGATTTTCTTGCACCATGCGAAGTGTGTCTTCGATGATGGTCAGGTTGGCGAGTCCTAGGAAGTCCATCTTGAGAAGTCCGAGATCTTCGACGGCGTGCATCTCATACTGAGAGATAATATCGTTCTCATGGGTGCCTTGCTGGAGAGGCACGTATTCAGTTAGTGGTTTGGGCGTGATCACAACGGCGCATGCATGTGTGGATGCGTGTCGCACGACGCCTTCGAGCTTGCAGGCCGCATCGATGAGCGCTTTGGCCTGTTCGTCAGATTGATAGAGATTCTTCACTTCTTCGACCGTCTCGATGCAGTGCGCTAGATATGTCTTGCCGGTGCGTTTGCCGGGGTAGTCTGGTACAGGACCTCCGGGAATGACCTTGGCAACGCGATCACAGAAGTCGTAGGCGTATCCAAGCGCACGTCCGGCATCGCGAATACTGCCACGAGCTGCCATGGTTCCGAAGGTGATAATTTGAGCGACGTGATCATGTCCATATTTTTCTCCCACGTATGCGAGCACCTCTCCTCGGCGTGCGTCGGCGAAGTCCAAATCGATATCCGGTTGACTGATACGTGCAGGATTGAGGAATCGCTCAAAGAGGAGATTGTAGGTGATGGGGTCGACGTTGGTGATGTTGAGTAGATAGGACACCAGTGATCCAGCTGCTGATCCGCGTCCCGGCCCTACGAAGATGCCCTTATTTTTTGCCCAGTTTACAAAATCTTGCACGATGAGAAAGTATCCAGCAAAACCGGATTGCTTGATAATGCCAAGCTCATACTCGAGGCGCTCAATGATGTGGGTCGCGGGAGCGTCACCGAATCGTTTCGTGAGGCCTTGATGAGCGAGGACCGTGAGAAATTCCGATGGATCGGTGTGTCCCTCAGGAAGGGGAAAGTGTGGCAGGTGCATCACCCCAAGCTCAATGGTGAGATTGCATCGATCGGCAATGGACGCCGTGTTGGTGAGTGCCTCTGCAACGATGTCGTCGGGGAGTGATGCGAATTTTTCGCGCATGTCCGCCTCTGAACAAAACGAAAAATCATCCTGATTCATCGAGAAGCGTTTCTCGTCGTGGATCGTGTTGCCAGTCTGTACGGCAAGCAAGATGTCGTGTGCTTGAGCGTCTTCTTTGGTGCAGTAGTGTGAGTCTTGTGTTGCGACCATGCCAATACCGAGCTCACGTGCCAGTGAGATGAGCTTGGGCGTGGTGCTGTTTTGCTCGGGCATGTTGGCGTGCATCTGCAGCTCGATGAAGTAGTTTCCCGCGCCCATGATATCGACATATTCCCGCGCGATAGTGCGCGCTGTTTCATCGGCTCCTTTCATGAGTGCCTGGGATACCTCGCCTCCGAGGCATGACGATAGTGCGATGAGCCCTTCGTGGTGGAGTCTGAGTACTTCTTTGTCGATGCGTGGCTTGTAGTAGAACCCCTCAAGATGAGCGATGGTGACGAGTTTGACGAGGTTACGATAGCCGACGTCGTTGGTGGCAAGCAAGATGAGGTGGGCGCGTTTGTCGTTGTCGATGCCCGGCCGCTTGTCGTGACGCGAGCCGTCGGTGATATACATCTCACATCCGATGATTGGCTTGATGCCAGCTTTGGTGGCCTTCTTGTAAAACTCGATTGCACCGTAGAGGACGCCGTGATCAGTGAGCGCCATTGAGGTCATGCCGTGCTCTTTGGCGCGTGCGACAAGGGCATCGATCTTGGAGAGTCCATCTAGAAGCGAGTAGTGAGAGTGTGTGTGGAGGTGTACAAATGACATACGGAGGTCTCTTACTGTAACCGATTCACCGAGAGCAAACACTATTGACTTTACATGAATACAATCGTATAATTAATACCTACCGTGTGGTATGTCCGCGGGGCATGCCTCGCTCTCTAACAAATAACAGATAAGGAAATGCTGATGTCTTCTCAAGTGAAGCCTCTTCAGAATGTCCGTCTCGCCTCCGTAAAGCAACTCACAGAAATCTGGGCCGTCGTCCTTCGGGCTGTGCCCAAGCGTCTTACGTGGGAGGAGGCCGATTACTGGCTCCATCACCCCTTCGAGTTGGGCACCAAGATTCGCGCTATCTTCAAGGAGGTGCCCGATCCGTATGATCACCTCGTGAGTCAGTGGGAGGCCTTTTATCGGGAACTCGCTGTTCCAGGGCTGAAAGTCGACCTCTCCACTCTTCGCGTCTCAAAGCCAAAGGAAGGATTCACTCGCCTGATCGTAGTCCTGCCTGGGCTGAAGATCGAGGAAGTGCTCGCCTCGTATAAGAAGCGACACTCATTCTGGCGATGGACCCATGAGGATCTAGACACAATCACCAAGTCAATTCGTAACGCAACGACTGAACCCTATGCAATTTGGGTTCGCGATCTTTCCGAAGCTGATCCCATTCATGCCAACAAGAGCTACAACACTCTGGCGCGGGAGGGCATCGTCGGGATTACGCTCCTCGAGCGCTTGCTGTTCGAGCTAAAGTTCTTCATGGAGACAGGAAAGCATCTTGATCTTCAGAGTGCCACGCTCTGCACGGGCACACTGTACTCCGATGACGGTGTGCCGGACGTGCGCTGGTACGAGGGCAGGATGTACGTCAATTGGTACCAGCGTCGCTTTGCGAGTTTGGATCTTCGAGTGCGAGAGGTGGCGACCGTTTAGCGTGCGTTCTACTGGCGCGCTTGCCCCGACCTGTTGGTCGGGGTATTTTGTTGTGGCAAGACTATTGACATATTGAATTTATAAACGTAGAATATAATCTGATTGGGTGGCTCATCCGCTGGGTGAGCTGTGCACCGAAAAGAACATTAACAAACAGAAAGGACTTGACCATGCAGCTTCATGTGGTCGGGCACACGGCGACCGCCGTGTTACGAGTGCTGGGAGACTTGTTCTCCAAATTGTCAGGCGACCACGGGTCACTGTGGTTTGAGCGTCTCAAGCTCATGTTGCAGGAGAAAAACCCGTTTGCAGAGCTCAAATCGGCTGCAATCGACCAAACACAGAACTGGCGGGCGCAACTCGTGAGGGAAGCGCGCAAGAAACTGCGAAGATTCTCCTCTGCATGGGCAAAGCAGGTGACTCCGCCGCCGGCAGAGTGGACTGAGGAATTCTTGACCAATGCCGCCATGTACAACCTTCGTCCAGTCTTTTTCCCCGCGGTCACTCTGGACGAGAAGTTCTTGCGGCGCGGATATGTGAAGCCGGGGTCGTGGGTGTACAGGCAGGTCGTCGAAGGTGCTGTTGATCGAACGGTGCTCACTCTTAAGTCGGGGTGGGCTCTGGCGGACTTCTCAAACGGTGTTGACTACACCAATGGCACGCAGGTCCTTCCCCGTGATCCCTGGGCACCGCTACTGACTCGACTCCGCACCGTCTTGAAAGTCCTCGGGAAGTACGGCGATGCGCTTGATGGTTCCCGTTTCGCCATCACACACGATGAATGGATTCAAGTCGTCTTGGCTCACATGGCATCCGCACTGAACATCACACGTGCCAAGATCAGCCTCGAACGCATGGCTGAGTTCAACTTTATCGGTAATGTCTACGATGCGAAACGTGGAAAGTTTGATCTCTGGGAGTGGCTAGAGGATGAGCTCGTCGGCGGCGCGCGACTTCTGACGGGTTGTCGGGACGATGGTGGAATCGCTGCGATCGCATCGCTGGAAGGTAGCCGTCGCCGTGACTGGATAACCGCTCGTCCTCTGGTGAGGTTCTTCTGATCTCACTGTGCTCCCGACCGAAAGGTCGGGAGTTTTTCGTACTGTTGCCCAATGGCGCCGTGTGTGGTATCATGTATTTCACAACCAGTAACTATCTAACTATCTACCGACATGGGCGTTCCACGACATCATATGGCAAAGGGCAAGCAGCTGCGTCGCCGCAGCCACTTGGCTCTCAAGAAGCAGACATTGCAGGCATGCACGCAGTGCAAAAAAATGATACAATCACACACAGTGTGTAAGTATTGCGGTTTCTATAAGGGTCGCGAAGTCGTCAATGTGACCGCACGCAAACTCAAGAAGGCACAGAAGAAGAAAGAGCAGGCTTCCAAGTAGGATAGGATAGGTTCGTTTATCTCTCTCACTTTACAATGGCATCACGTCACCTCGCTCGCTCGGTCGCGATGCAAGCCCTCTACGAGTGGGATTTTAAGGAGCGCAACAATGAGCTCTTGCCCGGTATTCTTGAGCATACGATCAAGGAGTTTGGCGACGGCATCGAGGAGCCAGAGTTTATTGTGATGTTGGTGAAGGGAACGCTCGATCACATCGAGGAAATTGATCGTATCATTGAACGCGCTGCACCCCAGTGGCCCATTGATCAGATTGCGATGGTAGACCGCAACGTGCTCCGTCTGGGACTCTACGAGCTCATGTGGAGTGATCGCGAAGCTGTTCCACCAAAAGTAGCCATCAATGAGGCGATTGAGTTGGCGAAATCATTTGGTGGCGAGTCGAGTGGCCGTTTCATCAATGGGGTGCTTGGTACTATCTACAAAGAGATGGGCGAGCCAGGTAAGGATGACGCGCCTGCACGCAAGTCGGATGCGGAAGAGGAGAAGGTCAGCGAAGAGTCGGTTGAGTAATCTATAACAACGGGCCGTAGATCAAGCATGGTGGTTAGCCGCCCTGCTCGCTGTGTGGCTCGCTCGTGAGTATGTCGAGTAAATCGTTGATGCAGCTCCAAGAGCGCATCGGTTATGTATTCAAGGATGCGCAACTCTTAGCGCAGGCACTGACACATCGTTCGTACCTCAATGAACATCCTGATTGGCCCACGGGACACAATGAACGTCTCGAGTTTTTGGGCGACGCGGTGCTTGAGTTAGTGGTGACCGAATATCTCTACGAGCACTATCCTTCGACACAGGAGGGTGAAATGACCAACTGGCGCGCCGCACTGGTGAACGCCAATATGCTCTCGGGCATTACCAATGAATTTGATCTCAACGCGCATATGTTGTTGTCGCGAGGGGAAGCACGTGATACGGGGCGAGCTCGTCAGTATATTTTGGCCAATGCGATCGAAGCACTCATCGGGGCCATTTATTTGGATGGCGGATATGAGCCCTGTAAGGTGTTTATCGGTTCATTTGTGCTATCACACCTTCCCGAAATTATTTCCAAGAAATTATATCGTGACCCTAAATCGCTCCTCCAAGAAGAGGCACAAGATCGCCTGAGTGTGACTCCAACCTATCGCGTCATGGAGGAGTGGGGGCCTGATCATGCGCGTCAATTTAAGATCGGAGTCTACCTCGGGCGCGAGCTTGCGGGAGAGGGGCAGGGAGAGTCAAAGCAAGACGCGCAGCAAGGAGCTGCTGAAGATGCACTCAAGAATAAGAGTTGGGCGGGGCGATAAAAATCGCCTCCTTTCGGAGGCGTGAGTCTACAGGGTTAGATCAGTGGGGACACTCACTTCTCGGTGGTGAAGGTCTCCGATGACAAGCGTCGTGCCAGCAATGAGTGCGAGGAGGCCATTGAGGGCGTCAATCGCCGTTGCATCAATGCAGAATGGAGCCGCGTGCTTTTCACGGATCCAGACCAGTGAGGCATAGTGTCCCTCACCGCTACCAATGGACAGCTTAGCGGACCACCCCATATCGTTTGGGTAGCGAACGATAGAAATGTACAAACGATGTGCGTCGGCGAAGGCTTCTATTCGCATAGCAACATTCCTCCTTGCAAAGAGCACAAAAATCCTAGCACGAGTGTGGGCGGGCAGCAAAGGCTTGCGTTCTATGGGGATATGGTGTAAGATAATGCACTATGTTGAAGATTCGACTACAGCGTATCGGAAAGAAAAAGCAGGCTCACTACCGCATTTCGGTCATGGAGCACACCAAGAAGCCACAAGGTAAATACCTTGAGCTTTTGGGCACCTATGATCCTCATGCAAAAGCGTTCAATGTAGATCGCGAAAAAGTAGAGGCGTACATGAAAAATGGCGCCCAGATCAGTCCAACCGTCAACAATCTCATGGTCAATTACAAAGTATGGGATCGACCAAAGATGGAGAGTTGGAAACCAAAACACAAAAAGGCAGAGGGAAAGTAACCCGCTGAGACAAGAAGGAGCCCCAGGGCTCCTTCTTGCTATGTATACCCCATGCACATGCTCAAGATAGATCTGGCAGCCGATTACGGATCTTCACTCGATCGTGTTGTAACGTCGTTGCGACGCGGTGGGAACTCGGTTGTGCCTTCTGATTCAATGTACGCATTGGTGTGTAATGCACTCGATCCCGTCGCCGTCGCACGTGTATTTGATGCCAAGCATCGTAGTTATGTGCGCGCACTGCCGATGCTTGTTCGGGATATTTCGTGGGCTCGAGAGCTGGTCTACATGACGGCGGTACATGAAAAGATTATTTCGCGATTTTGGCCTGGTCGCGTGACATTTATATTGCCGCGACGACCGCTGGTGCCATCAATTACCTGTGGTGGTGGGCAGGCGATTGGGGTCCGCGCTCCAGACTATCCACTCCTGCAGTCCTTACTCTATAAGGTGGGTTATCCGTTGGCAGCAACATCGGCAAACCGCAACGGAACTGAACCTACGAACGACGCAGAGCGCATCGCTTTTAATTTTGCGCAGTCCGCACCACAGCCAGACTACATACTCGATGCGGGATTATTGCCGGAAACACAACTATCGACGGTTGTTGATCTTTCGGGTCGATACCCGCGCATCCTGCGAGAGGGTGCGGTGCCTGCTGACAAAATTATGGCACTCCTGTAATATACGGCGTTATGGAGGCAATACTAATCGATGGTCGAGCAATCGCGGACCAGGTACTCATTGGACTGGCGGAGCAAGTTCGCGCTCTTAGCGTGCCACTTCAACTAGCAGCGGTATGCGCCGGAGATGACGATGGCCTGAAGACATTTGTGCGATTGAAGCAAAAAGCGGCGCATTCTATTGGATTACAATTTTCAAGTTATTTTTTTGATGCCGATCAAGAGTCGCAGGCGCGGGAAGCAATCAGTTATTTGGCTTCTGATGACGAAGTGCAGGGAATATTTGTTGAGTTGCCGTTGCCGTCATCATGGGACGCATCAGCACTCACAAAGCTCATACCTTCGGAGAAGGATGTGGATGTGCTAGCACGAGGCGATCTCCTGCCGCCATCGGTTCGCGCTCTTCAGTATATTATTGACGCACATGCCATTCCCGTGCTGGGTGTCCGGTGTGCTGTCGTCGGCGCAGGTGCGTTGGTTGGTCAACCAATCGCTCAGTGGCTTTCCAAGCAGGGAGCGCAGGTTGAGGTGATGGATATCTCCACAACGGACCCGGCATTGAAATCTTGTCAGGCAGACATCGTGATTGCTGCAACAGGCGTGCCAGGACTCATCACAGACGCGTGGATTAAAGAGGGCGCAACGGTGATCGATTTTGGCTACGGCAAAAAAGGTGATGCCTATGTTGGTGATGTTGATTTTGATTCCGTGTCAAAAAAAGCCGGCCTTCTTACGCCGGTACCGGGTGGTATGGGGCCGCTCGTTGTTGCCGCAGTTCTGGAGAATCTTCTCCTGCTCGCAACTCGTTAACAGTTGGCAATCTTCACCGTGATTTCTTGCCCACAGTGCTGGCAACGTTTTTCATGAAGCGCGCACGAAAGACAGAGGTGAAAATCCTGGCTCGATGTGCCAATCGGACAGTGCGCGCACGATCCATGGCGACTATCAACCCACGTGCCGTCGCATTCTGGACACAGAAGATAGGACTCGGGGAGTTCTGGTTGCTGTGATCGCTTTTGTTTTTGTAGGTGTCGCATCCCTCCGAGATCAATAATTATTTTCATACTAGCACTTTGAAGTTACAAGCAAATGATTTTCTGTGCATAAAAAATAAAAAGCACCGACGTTTGTCGGTGCTCGCTGCGAATGTCGCAGCTACTCTTCGTGGTGCGCGCAGATGTATCCTTCGTCGGACATCACTGCAGTTCGAGGGTCAACCTGGTGACCACAATCGGTGCACTGCACACGGCCATGCGCAGGAGCCTTGGCGCGTTGAATTTCACCGGTATCGAGACGAACCGGATGTGTGCGTTCGTCTTTGATGCCTTTTTGACCATTGGGGGCAAGCGCAAATGTCATCACGACTCCCTAGAGCCCATCGTGGCACGGGTCGCGGTATGCGATCTCGACGACGAGTTCTAGTAGAGCAATGATGCGTTAGAAAGAGCGTACTGTGCCCGGGGTGGGACTTTGCCTCGCCTCTCGTCCTGCCGTCGCAGGACTCGGGCTGGCCACCGCCTCACGGTGACACCTGCTGGCGTCACAGCGTTCCGGCGTTCAAGTCCACCACGAATCAACTTTATACCGATACACCTCATTCCTAAAGGAATGTCGTGTATCGGTAATGTGCCCGGGGTGGGACTTGAACCCACAAGGCCTTGCGGCCATGCGATTTTGAGTCGCACGTGTATGCCATTCCACCACCCGGGCAATGCAGGGCAGTATACGCCAGTACCAGCATTTTTTCAATGTTATCCGCATTGCAGAGCAAGTTGCGCATGCTATCATGCATTCTATATGGCACGCGTCATTGCGGTGTGTAATCAGAAAGGTGGCGTAGGAAAGACAACCACATCAGTAAATCTGGGAGCCTATTTAGCGTCGCAGGGTAAGTATGTGCTGCTCGTTGACTTGGATTCTCAGGCAAATGCGACGATGGGACTTGGTATGGAGCTCCACCCGACGGCGCAGAATGTGTATCACTCGCTGGTTTCAGACGTGAATCCTGAATCGCTCGTGCTGAAGACGCCGATGTTCGGCTACGATATCCTCCCTGCATCGCAGATGCTTGCAGGTGCAACGGTTGAGCTCGTGGGTAT
This sequence comes from Minisyncoccota bacterium, assembly GCA_017992005.1. Classification (GTDB taxonomy): domain Bacteria; phylum Patescibacteriota; class Minisyncoccia; order 2-02-FULL-40-12; family GWA2-44-9; genus JAGOPO01. Next base: position 31,353 of record JAGOPO010000002.1, on the reverse strand, counting down.
GCAAGAGCGAGAGTATCGACTTCGTCGCGTTCTCAATCATCTTCGAAATAACTACGACTATGTGCTCATCGATTGTCCGCCATCGCTGGGGTTGCTCACGGTGAATGCGTTAGCTGCTGCTGATCGCGTCATCATCCCGGTGCAGTGTGAATACTATGCGCTCGAAGGTCTCGGTCAGCTTATGCGGACAATCGAGCTCGTGCGTGGCACGATCAATCAAGAGCTCGCGGTGATGGGTGTGGTGCTGACGATGCACGACAAGCGCAATCAGCTCTCGCGACAGGTGGTCAACGAGGTGATCCATAATTTCCCGGGTCGCGTATTTGAATCGATTGTTCCTCGAGTGATATCAGTCGCGGAAGCGCCGAGTTTTGGCAAGACAATTTTGCAACATGATCCGAGCTCCAAGGCGGCACAAGCATACTACCGCTTGGCACAAGAAATAATTCGTTTAAACTAATCGTATGTCGAAGAAATTATTTGGACTTGGGAAAGGACTTGGCTCGCTAATACCTGACACCGTTGCCGAAGCGGTCAACAACAAGCGCGAGACCATCTACTACGTTGAAGTCGCCAAGATCCAAGCAAACCCTGACCAGCCTCGTACGGATTTCGATCAGGCAGCACTCCAAGATTTATCCAAGAGCATACGTAAGTTTGGCGTGCTGCAGCCACTCCTCGTCACGAAGATCGAAGAAGATTTACCTCGCGGTCGGGCGGTCCGATATCAGTTGATTGCGGGAGAGCGTCGATGGCGTGCAGCGCAGTTGGCGGGGTTGCCGCAAGTGCCTGTCATTATTCGTGATGATCTTACCCCAGAAAACTCGGGGCAAAAATCAAATAGTCTCGAGGTCGCGCTTATCGAGAACGTCCAACGCGAAGACCTCAATCCTATCGAAACTTCAGAGGCATATGTCCGATTGGCCAATGAATTCGGTTTTACACAGCAAGAGATAGGGGAGAAAGTTGGTAAATCGCGTGAAGCTGTGGCCAATGTGATGCGACTCGTGAACCTTCCGAAGTACATCAAGGACGCAACGCGAGCAGGGCAGATTACTGGCACAGCCGCGCGTGCGCTGCTATCGTTTCAAACGGAAGCAGCACAGCGTCATGCATTTGAGCAGCTCACCAAAGACGGCTTCTCAACCAAGGACATGGAGTATGCGGCGTCAGCTGCAAAAGCCGCAGTAGGCCGACGCGTGATTCGGCACAACGCAAAATACGACGACCTCATGCGCAACTTGCAGACACAGCTCGGTGCGCCCGTGGTGATTCGAACGCATCGCTCAACGTCAGACGCGGGACAAATCGTCATTCGCTTTGCGAGCCTGGAGCACCTCAACGGTGTCGTCAAAAAGATTATCGACTCCAACTAGGGGCTACTCTCCCCACGTTGCCTCAAGGATTCTCTTGGGTGAGGCAGTTTTTATATTCTGACAGGTGTGGTGGTGCACGGTTACACCACGCGCAACGGTAAGGTACCCCACGATGAGTGATGGTGCTACTGGATTGCAACAGTGGCCGATTTTGTATGCCAGTCCCGGTTGCTGGTCGATGATAATACGAGAGAGAAATGCAGTTTTGGGTTTTGGTTTAACGCCCGTTCCTTTTCGGTGGATTTTGCGTTGGAGGCCTTGCGGGAGAAGTTGTGCGGGTGCGATAGAGCGCGCAACTACCGCAGCGTCATAATCACCGACGCCAATGTGTGTAAGAAGATCGTCGAGCGATTTTGACGAGTGCGCTTTGGTGGCATTGAGAATTTGTCGTCGATTGAGTTTATCAAGCGATAGCCCCATGCGGGCGAGCTCGCGGTTGAGGGCGATGCGGCCATCGGCAACAATCATGCTTGGATCGTGTTTCTTGAGCCAGCTTGCGATGTGCTTGCGTGCTTGGTTGGTGATTGCGATGCGAAGCCAATCTTTATTGGGACGCGCTTCTTTGCCTTTGATAATTTCTACGACATCGCCTGACTGTAGCGATGATGCCAGTGCGACAATGCGTCCGTTCACTATGGCGCCGGTGGTGCGATGTCCAAGTTCTGAGTGGACCGCATACGCAAAATCCAATGGCGTCGCATTTTCTGGAAGATCTTTAATGTCTCCTTCAGGGGTGAGGGCAAAAATGCGATCCTTAAAAAAATCGATCTTCAGATCTGCAAGGCCTTGGCTCGATTTGATTTCTTTCAGATGCGTTTTGAGTTGATTGACCCATGCAAGCTCTTGCTGCTTCGCTGATACTGAGCGTTTGCCAGCTTCCGCGTAGCTCCAGTGAGCCGCGATACCATTTTCCGCATGATCATGCATGTCGGGTGTGCGAATTTGGATTTCAGCAATCTTTCCCTTCTCGCAAAACACAGTGGTGTGCAGCGAGCGGTATCCATTGGGTTTGGGGAGTGCAATATAATCTTTCACGCGTCCCGGTAGGGGTTTGTAGTGAGCGTGAATAATGCCCAGGGCCTCGTAGCATGCGCGCACGTCGGGAACGACGATACGCAGCGCGACCAAATCCATAACCTTATCGGGATCCATGTCATAGCGTTTGAGTTTGCTGTACAGCGACCACATGCGCTTGGCTCGTGAGTTTACATTTAACACCGTGACGCCGGCGTCGCGTAGTGTTTTTGCAACGACAGGGGCAGTGCGCTCTATGTATTTGAGACGCTGCTCATATTTTCCTTTGATGGTTTTCTTGAGCCATGAATATTCTGTGGGGTATGCGTAGGGGAATGCGAGATCTTCGAGCTCACCCTTCAGGTGACCCATGCCGAGCCGTGCAGCAATGGGAGCATAGATATCCATGGTCTGCTTCGCGATGCGTTGACGTGATTCGGGGGACTTGTGTCCCAGTGTCTTCATATTATGAAGACGATCGGCGAGCTTGATAATAATCACGCGTAGGTCTTCTGCCATTGCAAAAAACATCTTCTTGAGTGATTCGGTCTGCAAGTCAGAAATCGATGACCGCTCACGAGCGCGCGAGCTGAATGCGGAGAGCTTTGTGACGCCGTCGACGAGCTTCGTAACTTCCGTGCCAAATCGACGCTCGAGGCCTTCTTTCGTGATGGCGGTGTCTTCGAGGAGGTCGTGCAAAAGTCCCGCTGAAACAGTGTGTGCATCGAATCCCAAATCAGCGAGGAATTCCGCTACTGCAAGCGGATGGATGATATAGGGCTCGCCAGAAGCGCGTTTTTGGCCATGATGAAAGGATTCGGCCACGGCATATGCCTGCTCGATGAGGTCACGATCTTCGCCCTCATAGTTCTTGATGAGTGCTGAAAGAGGCATTTGACGCAATCGTATATCTATTTCATTGCGATTTCAACTGGAGGGGTGTCGCTTCGCTGGCATATCAACATTCAGACACGCTGATTTGATTGGTATCAAATCAGCTCCGTTCTCGCTCCGTCGAGCTCGAAATGGTCTTCATGCCGATATCCCAGCTCCGCTTTGAACTCCCGTCAACGGCTAAATCGCCGTCTTAGCCGTTGACTATGCACATATCTGCTTGCCAAGGCGGTCGAGGGGGGGGTAGAGTGGGGCATGGAAAACACACCAAAAGGAAATCAGGGGAGCGAGGAAGAGGTTTTGATTGCCGAGGACGGCATGACAGATGCGGAGGCGCGTGCTTCTCTCGAAAGAGAAAAAAGGCTCTTGAAAATTCAGGAACTGGCAAAGGAGAAAAATATCTCAGATGATGTTCTTCAACAAATTTTAGATACGGTTGACGAACCCTTTAATAACGATGGTGATTTCTCCGGGAATATCAATGGTATTCAGTATCGATTTCATCCAAAATGGATAAATAACAGACGCTTTATCGAGGTTGAATTTAATGGTTCGATGAATATCGAAGGTCTCGACCACTCTGAAAAAAAAGAATTGGATGACGCTTTTTGTGATAAGTATTATCAGGTAGTTAGAGAAGCTTATGGATTAAAATTGGATGAAAGATCTGCTAGTAAAGAGGTGCAACATGAGAGATTAGCCCATCCTGAGTTGAAAGATGATAGATTTGCCAATGGAGAGCAGAGTGAGGCATTAAAGGGCAAATTATTCGCCCTTAAAATAAAAAAACTACTTTAAGAAAGTTTTTATACCGCAAAGGATAACGTCGTGGTAATGCAACTGATAGACACGAAACCCCGCTAACAAGCGGGGCTTCCGTGTCTGAGCGGCGATATGCCGGCGGAGCGAGGGTGATTACTCCGTCTTTGGTTCTTCCGCTGGAGTTTCGGGAGCTGGAGCGTCGTCACCAGTCGCGTCTTTTTTGATTTTTTCGGTGTGCTTGCAGGTAGGGAAGTTGACGCAGGCGATGAATTTGCCAAAGCGGCCTGCGCGGTAGATGAGCTCGCCGCCATCCTTGGGGCAGATGCGGCCGACTTTTTCAACGGGAGCGGTTGATATTGGTTCTTTGAATATGTTTTTGCACTCGGGGAAGTTGGAGCAGGCGATGAACTTGCCGAAGCGACCGCGCTTCACAATCATGGTGCTACCACACTTGTCACAAATCTTGTCCGTTGTTTCCACTTCCGAATCCTTTGCAGCTTGTGCTTCGGTCATCTTCTCTTTGATGTTCAGCGCGAGTGGTGCATAGAAGGCGCGAATCGTTGGCACCCACTGTCGTTTGCCCTCGGCAATTTCATCGAGCTGGTCTTCCATGCCCGAGGTAAAATGCATGTCCACGATACGAGGAAATTGCTCGACGAGATAGTCGCTCACATCAAGGCCGATTTGCGTTGGATGGAAATAGCGCGAGCGGTCTTTTTCGACGTACTTTCTTGCGATGATGGTGGAGATAATCGACGCATAGGTGCTCGGGCGACCGATACCTTCCTTTTCGAGAGTCTTGATGAGTGAGGCTTCGTTGAAGCGTGCAGGTGGTTTGGTGAAGTGTTGCTCTGGTTTGAGCTCTTCGAGTGCAAGTACTTGATCTGCTTTCACGAGTGGGAGCACGTTGTCTTCGAATTTTGAGGGGAGCACCTTGAGCCAACCATCGAATTTCAGCACCGAGCCATTGGCGCGGAAGCCATAGTTATTGGCAGTGATGTCGATAGCGGTTGCATCAAAGATAGCATCGGCCATCTGCGATGCCATAAATCTGCGCCAAATGAGGTCGTAGAGTTTGTGTTGTTGTGGCGACAGTGTCGACTCCATGCTTTCTGGAGTGCGAGCGGGGTCGGTTGGGCGGACTGCCTCGTGCGCTTCTTGCGCGTTTTTGGATTTTGATTTGAATTTGCGTCGCTTGTAAAACGAAGGACCAAATGTTGATTCTATAAAGGATTTCGATTGCGCCATCGATTGCTCGGAGAGATTCACCGAATCGGTACGCATGTAGGTGATGTAGCCGGCTTCATAGAGCCCTTGGGCAAACATCATAGTTTGCTTACTGGAATAGCGAAGACGTTTGTTGGCTTCTTGCTGGAGCGTCGATGTGGTAAATGGCGCATGCGGCATGCGCGAGGTCTCGGTGCGATCGACGTTGGCGACAATATAGGAAGCGCCCTCGAGGGCTAGTATTGTTTTCTTGGAGGTAATCTCGTCGGGTATCGCGAATTTATCTAGCGCCTTTCCATCGCGCTGGGTAAGTTCGGCGATGATGGGCACGTCTTTGTGATCAGCAGAAATGAGGGTGGCGGTGAGCGTCCAATATTCGTCGGGTTTGAACGCGGTAATCTCTCGCTCGCGATCCACGATGAGACGAGTCGCCACAGATTGCACTCGACCCGCCGAGAGGCCGCGATAGTATCTCTTCCAGAGCACGGGTGAGAGTTTGTAGCCTACGAGTCTATCGAGGACGCGACGCGCCTGTTGTGCGTTGACGAGGTTGATGTCGACTTCGCGAGGGTGCTCAATCGCGTGCTCAATGGCGTGCTTGGTAATTTCATGGAACACGATGCGCTGGACTTTAAGATCCTTGTTCTTTTTGGTGAGCTTTTTTATGTCGAGTGCTTCCGCGAGGTGCCACGCGATTGCTTCTCCTTCGCGGTCTTCATCAGTTGCCAGAATAATCGTATCGGCTTTTGCCGCCTCTTTCTTGAGCTCGGTGAGGTTCTTTTTTGCTTTGGTCGGGACGATATAGGTAGGCTGAAATTCTTTTTCTGTGTCGATGCCGAGCTCTGATTTGGGAAGGTCGCGAACGTGGCCGTAGCTTGAACGTACGACATATTCATCGCCAAGGTATTGGGAAATGGTGCGAGCTTTTGTGGGGGACTCTACGATGACGAGTTTCATGGTGTATGAGATAGAAGTTTATAGATGCCACTGCCCTGATGATGAATGATGTCGCGAAGCTCGAGGAGTGTAAGCGCCGATAAGACGAGAGAGATCGAAGTACCACTGCGTGTGGCGAGCTCTTCGGTGTGCAAGGGGCCGTGTTCGCGCAGTAGTGCCAGTATACACTCCTGCACGGGATCTGATGTGGACAGAACCTGTTCGGGGAGTGCAACCTGTCGCAATTTGTACGACTCAAGAATATCGGTGGCGTTCAGCACGGGCCGTGCACCCTGCTGTATTAAGAGGTTGGAGCCTATGGAGCGTGGCCAGTAGATACTCCCGGGAACTGCGAAGACATCGCGGTTTTGATCAAGCGCGCAGTTGGCGGTGATGAGTGAGCCAGATTTGCGATCTGCTTCCACGACGAGCACTCCGCGTGAGAGTCCCGAGATAATTCTATTGCGCGCAGGAAAAGTGAATACCTGACCGTGAGTGCCAGGCGGATACTCACTCACGAGGAGGCCGTCATGGTGCAAGATTTCGTGTGCAAGCTTTACGTGATCGCTCGGGTAGATGCTGGCGTCGTCGACGCCCGTACCAAACACGGCGATTGTCTTTCCCTTGGCTTTCAATGTCGCGCGATGAGCTGCGGCGTCGATACCCATCGCAAGCCCGCTTACAATGGTGAGGCCATTGGTAGCAAGTGCTCCTACCATCTCATCGGTGACGTGGAGGCCGTAATCGCTCGCTTTTCGTGTGCCAACGACTGCAAAACAAAATGAATCCAGCAACGCTTGGTTGCCACGAATGTACAATTGCTCTGGTGGATCCGCAATTTGTGCGAGGAGTTCCGGATAGGAAGCGTCGCCTCGTTGGAGAATGACAATATCGTCGGTGGGCATTGCGGTTGCATATAGTATGGAAGGAGACCAATTGTGTCAAATTGAGAAGAAAAAAGCCGGCGACTTGCCGGCCCACGTTCTACCAGTTTTTCACGATGAAATGCGCGAGAACGTAAAGGAGCCCACCCCAGAATGCTACCTGACAAACGAATAAAATCCCCCAAAGCCAGAGGAGGATTTTCAATTCCCCAAACAGCTGGAACGTGATGTGGCTAAACCACGACAGTCCGGATTTCTTCTCGAATTCGTGACGGCGAAATCGAATGAGCATTTCGTCCTCCCAATGTGCGTAGGATACATTGTGACGTAGAAAATCAATAATGTCAATATTCGCGTGAACGGCACAGGTGCGCTATCATGAGCGCACTATGTATTTATCTGTCATCATTCCAGCGTACAACGAGGCGAAGCGAATCGGTGCCACTGTGCAGGCGGTGTGTTCGTGGTTAGCGGGGCAATCATTTGAGGGCGAAGTGATCGTCGTGGATAATCGATCCAAGGATGCCACTGCCGATATTGTCCGTTCGATGATGCATCAATTTCCATCGTTACGTCTTGTGCAGGAGAAGCGCGCAGGCAAAGGGTACGCGGTAACTGCAGGAATGCTCGCCGCCACAGGAGATGTCCGATTATTCATGGATGCTGATAACAGCACGACCGTGGACCAGTTCTCATCGATGAAGCCCTTGTTTGATAGGGGCATCGAAGTGGTGATCGGCTCGCTCGCAATCAAAGGAGCTCGCGTTGTCTCGGGTGGTGCGGAGCCGCTCTGGCGGCAGCTGCTCGGAAAAGCAGGCAATCTGTGGATTCAGTTTTGGGCGGTGCCTGGTATCTGGGACACACAGCGAGGATTCAAGGCGTTCACCGCAAAAGCGGCACAAGAGATTTTTACCCGACTTGCGATCTACGGCTGGGGTTTTGATGTGGATGTACTCGCGTGTGCGCGACAACGAAAATTGAGTATCGCTGAGATTCCGGTGATTTGGAATAATCCGCCGGAGACGCACGTGAATGTGTGGGCATATCCGAAAGTGCTGATTGACACCGTGAAAGTCGGCATGCGACGACTATTCCGCCGATATCGCTAACGCTCATGGCAGTCAACGAATTTCGAAAAGATATCGGTACTGGCGAGTGGGTGCTGATTTCGAGTTTGCGTGCAAAGCGTCCTCATGATGGCGCTCGAGATGTGCTAGCGCAATCTATCGAGCAGTGTTTTTTTGAGCCGAGCAATCTTCACGAGCAGTCAAATCCTATCGCGCTCTACAACAAAGGTGTGATCACTGATTGGACGGGAGATTGGCAGCAGGCATGGACAACCGCGGTCATCAAGAATAAGTATCCTGCCTTGCAGTCGGGTGTCTGTGGAGCTCCTCGCGCCGAGGGTGTCTATTTCGCTCACGAAGCATTCGGATTTCATGAATTAGTTATTACGCGCGATCACGAGTCGCATTTCGCCCAATTTTCTGCAGAGCAAACACAAGAAGTGTTGATGGCGTACAGGAACCGGTATGTGCAAATCTCCGCTGATTCGTGCGGCGAGTACGTGAGTATCTTCCACAATCATGGTCGCGCTGCAGGTGCGAGCGTCGCGCATAATCACTCGCAGATTATTTCAACGCCATTTGTCCCGCCAATCGTTTTGCAATCGCTCCAGAGTGCTGATGAGTATTTCCAGCAGCACGGTAAGACGGTGCATCAGGAGATTATTGATTTTGAGATGCGCCATCGTGAGCGGGTTGTGTTCGAAAACGAATTATTCATTGCGTTTTGTCCGTACGCATCGAAGGCGGGATATGAGGTTCGTATCTTCCCCAAGTACGAACAGTCGCGATTTGAGACGGCAACCGATGTGCAGCTAATGGCATGTGCGCAGGCGCTTAATGGTGTGCTTAAGGCGCTTTTTGTTGCGCTCGATAATGTTGATTACAATTTTTATCTGCACACGGCTCCCGTTGAGCGAGATCCGCTCATCGTGTACGACTACTATCGCTGGCATATCGTGATTACTCCGCGTATTCCTATCGCGGCGGGATTTGAGCTGTCGACGGCTATCTATTTAAATCCGTTTGATCCTGATGATGCCGCGCAGCATCTTCGGAGCGTGCAATCATGACCAAGCTCATTATCGCAAATTGGAAGCAGCTGCCTGAAACGATCGAGCAGGCGATGACGTTACTTGATCACACGAAGACCTGCTTGGGCGCTATTGGTGTATCGCAAATCCGGTATGTCGTTTGTCCGCGACCCGAGTATCGCACAGCAGCTGCTGCTGCCATTGGAAACAATGACTCACTTGCACTCGGTGCTCAAGATATGAGCGAGGATCTTTCCGGGTCTGGTGCTCAGTATGTGATTATCGGTCACAGCGATCGGCGCTGGAAGGCGGGTGATTCAGACGAGGTGACAAATACTAAATTGCGTGACGCGCTGGCGGCTGGGTTGCAGCCAATTGTGTGCTTCGGAGAGCGCTCCCGATCAGATGGCTGGCGCGATGAGCTCGTTGCGCAAACTGTTGCTACGCTGAAAGGGCTCACTGAAGGGCAAGTATTGCAGTGCTTGATTGCGTACGAGCCCGTTTGGGCTATTAGCACCCAACCCGATGCGAAGCCTGACACTCCCGCTAGTGCGGTGACGTCGATGAATGTTATACGGGAGACGATAGCCGATCACTGTAACGTCTCTCACTCAACCTATCTTTATGGCGGCTCTATTACTCCCGCTAATGTGGCGAGCTTTCTTGAGCGCTCTGAGGTTGGCGGTGTTCTCGTCGGTGGAGCGAGCGTGCGACCCGATGATGTGAGTCAGGTCATTTCAATTGCAGCAACTATATTATGAAAACGCTACTCGATCTTCCTGCGCTCGCGAATCTCCGCGTGCTCGTACGAGCTGATTTTGATGTTCCCGTAGCGGAGGACGGTGCGATTGAAGAATCATTTCGCATCGATCGACAGCGGGCGCTCATTGAGCAACTCGTCGACGGTGGTGCCCGCGTTGCTCTCGTGGCACACATCGGCGCTGTGCCTTCGTTTGAGCCGCTTCTTGGGCAGCTCTCTCAACTCGTCGGTCGTCCCTTGGTATTCTGCCGCACGCTCGATGAGCTTGCGGCGTTTTGGGGTGGAACCGATCCGATTGCAGTGCTGGAGAACGTTCGTCAATTTGATGGAGAGATTATCAATGACGATACATTCGCGGCATCGCTTGCACGTGAATGCGATGTGTATATTAATAATGCATTTGCGGTGTGTCACCGCGCACATGCATCCGTTGATGCAATCACGCGTCATGTCACTTCGTACGCTGGACCAGTGATCGTCGATGAAGTAGAGCGACTTGGACGTGTACTGACGACGCCAGCAAAAGGAAAGGTGATTATCATGGGAGGTGCGAAGACGAGCACAAAAATTCCAGTGATCAAGAATTTGCTTTCATGCGCCGAGCATCTCGTGGTGGGTGGTGTGGTTGCCAACGGACTCCTCAAGGAGCGCGGCATTGATATAGGCGCCTCTCGTGTCGATGATGACACGCACGTATCGGTTGAAGGCTTGAATCTCAACGATGCGCGTCTTGTGTACCCAATTGATTTTGAAATCGACAATGGCATGTATATGGATGTGGGTCCGCAATCCGCTCGCCAGTGCGCACAATTAATAGCAAGCGCATCATGCGTGGTTTGGAATGGTCCATTTGGGAAATTTGAACAAGAACGATTTATGGCGGGAACAGAAACAATTGCGCGAGCTATCGCAGAAAGCAGCGCAGAGTCTATTATTGGTGGAGGAGATACAATTGCCGCGGTGCATCAGCTGGGCATTTTGGATTCATTTTCGTTTGTTTCAACTGGAGGAGGCGCGATGTTGGCGTTTTTGTCAGGGCAAATACTTCCCGGTCTTGCTGCGCTTGAGCGGAAGTAAGAAGCGAGGTAGTCAACGACTTTTATGACGCAACCAACCTATACCATTCACACCGACGGCGGTTCTCGGGGTAATCCAGGGCCTGCAGCTTCTGGGTATATAATTGAGGGTCACGATATCAAGCCGGTGCATCAGGGTGTATTTCTGGGCGTGCAAACAAACAACGTCGCAGAATATACTGCGGTGATTCTTGCGCTGCAGCATCTCAAGTCACTTCTTGGTGCAGATCGATCCAGCGAGGCGCACATTGATGTAAAGTCAGATAGCGAGCTCGTGGTTCGACAGATGCAGGGTATCTATAAGGTAAAAGACGCGGCACTCAAGGAGCTTTTTTTGAATGTACAGTCATCGCAACGGGCATTCCACTCCGTTACGTTTCATCATGTGCGAAGAGAGCACAATGTGGAGGCGGATCGAATGGTCAACGAAGCGCTTGATCAGCAAGAGTCTTCTGTGGAGTAATCCAGTAGGGAATGCCGCGCGTCTGGCGTATACTAGAGGCACGATGCCATCTGAGAAAGATCCGCGACGCATAGCTCCACTCCTATCACCCGACGAGATGCGGACGGTAGCGGCGCGCGAGCGAGGGGCGCGCCAACGCATTGATGAGGCGCGGCGTAGTCTCGAGGCGCTCCTCGCAGATGTTCAGAGCGGAGTCATCGAGGGCGGAGGAGCGATTGGAGAGAAAATTGTCGAACTGCAACGCGTTTTGGAGAATACGACAGACACCATGCGACGGGAAGCGCCAAGCGATGCGATCGCTCATAAGCGCGAGGGGGAGGCCTTGGCAGATTTTGTTCATTTTACGGAGCGCATGCATCGTCGCGTTGAGGCCGAAGCAAAGTTTCTTCGGCATAAAGAAGTCGAATTTCGAGACGGTATCTTGAGCGTCGACGAGTATCGAGTTATATCTGATCAGCGAGAGCGTTTGTATGCGGAAATACAGGACTCGCTTCTTGAGCACGCGAGGGGGGTGAATACCGAGAGTCGGCAATTCAAAGAAGCGGTTGAGTATGTGCGCCAACAGTTGGCTCCGCTGCACGAGTTGCGGCCGCTTGAGCGATTAGATCAGCTTTGGCGAAAGTTTGAGCGAGGACTGATACCATTCATACAGGCTTATGATCTTATTCGGACGAATCCGCGTTCGAGAGGTGACCTTCGCGGTGGACTTGTGGCTGCATGGACAGAAAAGAAAGAAGCCTACGATCGATTCGCACGAGCTGTTGCTGCTAAGCGTGGGTTAACCAGCGATGAACGAGAGGAGTTGCTGGCTCGTGCCACTGCACTCTTGCGACCACAGCAGCCTCTCCCGAAGATCAGTAGTGGAGGTAACGCAGATGGAGTCAGTGTGTCATTTTCAGATGTAGCCCATGCGCATCAGCGCGCAATTTCAAAATATGTCGACGTCCAACATCGATTAAGCGTCGATCAACGCATAACGATGCGCAAGCAAATTGCCCAATTATCATCGCTGGTAGAGCGTGCAGAGATATCTCATGTTATTTCGCATGCCACCGAGCATGCGCCGTCGATTGCACACGCATCGCTCGTGAGTATGAGTAAAAGGGTTTCTCCTTCTCCCACGCACGGAAGCGATGCGGGGTTTTTTACGAACGTCAGCAAGCTACTTCGGAGAGGGTAAGCAATTGTTGTCAACATTTTTTGCTCGCACTTTGATGGGGGCGGCGTATACTTGGGGCAATGGCAATTGATCCGAAGTCTCAAGATCCCAATAGCGACGCACTCGCGGCCAGCGAGAGTGTTCTGGCGCAGCTCGATGCCGTTGTGCAGGAGAATGAACAGCAGGAAATAGCGCATCCCGCTCTTTTTTATAAACAGCAATTTGATGCAATCGATAACGAATTAGTCGCAGCTATTGATGCAAAAAACGAAGGCTTGATTCGGAAACTTTGCGAGAATGCCTCTCGTCTATTTCCGTTGATACCACAATGGCGCGCGGCAGAATTAGCAGGTTTTAAGATTGTAGAAGACAATAATATTCATCAACGCGCTAGCGTGGTAGCGGGTAGCGCAATGGAGGATGAATACAAAAAGGAATTTGCGCAGCAAGAGCAAGAACACCTGGAACGTGTAAGGGTCATCGATTCGATGCTCGCGCACTACAACGCAGATGAGATTATTGAAGGACTTACGCCTGATAGTGAGCAGGCACCTCCACTTGAGGCGTTATCGATCGAAGAGCTTATCGAGAAGCTTCGCACGCTCAAATCGCTCTACGTGGCAAAATTAGCGGAAATTGAAAAATCGATGAGCGAAGCGGACGAGCAACAGCGTAGACAGCGAATTGAAGAATTAAAAGCATCGATCGATGCACCAACGCCCACGCTATGAAAAAATACTCTCTCGATGAATTGACGATTCCGACGCCACCCTATCGGGCGGCTCGACCGGTTGCTTCGCTCGCATCCTCAACGGACCCTGCGCCGTTTAATGACGACCTCGCTGCTGGCTTGCAAGAAATTAAGAAAGGAGCTTCTCCTGAGATTCCTGTTTCTTCTCCTGAATTAACCCCTCAGCAGGCTGCAGAACAAGCGGCAAATGAAGTTCAGGCTGTCCGACAGAAAGATAAAGAACAGGCACATCCTGACTTGGCGCAGTTAGGCCAGGAGATTGATATAACCGATTCTCAAGTCCGCGCTCAAGGAAGTGCTGGACAGAAGCCTACTTTAAATATTCGCCCTATACCGAACACTCCGAGAGTGAGCACAGTAGCTCCACCTAATGAGGCTCCTGCTCCTACGTCACCACGAGTGAAGAGCGAGACAAAGAAAGCCCCTCAAACGAAATTGGAAAAATTAGAGGCACAACGAAAGGAAATTCTTGGTAAGAAGGGCCAATACGATTCGACATCATATGAACGAATGCTTTCTGAAAATGAAAAATTGATCGGTGAGGAACGAGCCGCGATGCAAAAAGCTGCTGAGGCAAAAAACGCAGCAGGGGCACAAAAAGAAGCGGAGCTTCGGTTGCCGGAAAATGCGACTGTGCAAGATCGTCTAGACGCAATCCGTGTTAGACAAGCCGAGTTGCGCAAGAGTGGAGATGACAAAGGGGCAGATGCGTGGAATAAGGCAGCCGCTCAATATGAGGAGTATATTCGAAAATCAGCACCAGCCACAGCCAAAGCACCAGAGCCGACACCAGTGAACCCCACTGAGTCAAAGCGCCCCATTGATTCGATGAACAATGAAGAGCTGCGTGCCGAGATTCGTACGGGTCTTGGATATCCATCGCAGCCACCACGGGGTATTGAGAAGACGGATGATAAAAATCCCATTGAGTCTGTTCTCGATACGGACCCTGCGATGAGTGAGCGCGAACGACCAGCTGATACGGCTAAAGATGCTACCGCCTCATCGCGTGAGAGTGCGGACGCTCAAGGAGAGCGTGAAGAAAGCCAGAACAATGTAGAGCGCGAGCTATCACCAGAAGGTAAAGAGGCTCTTCGTAAAATTCAAAAGTTGCGAGAGGTTGCGAGGACGGACACGGAGGTTGTATCTCAATACCTTGAGCTTCTGCGTAACCCCGACAGAGTCCCTCTGCCGGGAGCTTTTCCGCTAGAATTGAAAGAAGCATCAGAAAGGACTGTAAAGAAATTCGATGCTCTTGTAGGTGAAATCGAGGCTTCATTGGAGGAGGTTTCAACTGATGAGGGAGCATTTCTCCAAGGAGAATATCAAAAAGTGTACGATGATCTGGATTCGAGATTTGAGGAGGCTAAAATAGACTATGAGAAAAATAAAGATAGACTGCTTGATGCTGCCTACACAGAAGCACTCAATGAGAATAGAAGTCGAGAAATCCCACCAGGCGTCTCCAGCGAGATTGAGGTTGTAGACACGGAGAAGCTTTCGCCGAAAGAAGAGCTCAATACAAGTGTGCAGACACTTGAAGAGGTTGCTGCAAACCCGACAGCTTCGGAGGCTCAAAAGAAAGCTGCGGAGAAAGCAGTACAAGAAAAGACAGCTGCGGTTTTGGTGGCGGCGCGCGAAGGGAGAGCTGATGTCGCTCCTACGCTCGATCAGGAGATCGAGCTTGCAAAACGTGAAGTCGACCGCAATGTCGGCAAGGTGTATTTCGATATGAATGAAGCGAAGGCTCGTCTATCGAAGTTACTCGAGCAGCGCATTACGCAGCTATCAGCCGAAAAGGCACGTGCTATTGGGCGACCGTTAGAGACGGCACGCGTGAGCGAAGATCTCGAAGCGCTTGTGCAGCAACAGCAGGAACTCAATCGACCTCCGACGTGGTTCGGACGTTTAAAGAAGAAAACTTCGGAACTGTATGACGCAGGTAAAAAGCGTGCAGAAGCGGGATGGAAGGCCACAAAAGGTCCACGAGGTTTTCTATGGGAGCGTATCAAGGGTGTTTCTACGCTGGGCGTTTATGAAGTAGTTCAAGGTGAGCGTGTACGCCGGGGAAGTAAGGCTGTTGCCGAGGCGATGCGACAAGGGTCAGTGGGTATCTATACCGAGGCGAAACTTCTTGAAATGCGAGAGATCCTTGCTCGTAAGTATGCGAAGGACGGTGCCACTCCAGAGCAGCTTGGCGATGCGCTTACACGAGCAGAGATAGAACTTCGTCCATTCCGCGAAAATAATGATCGCCATATTGAGGCGACCGTTCAGAAGGCGATGGCCGCATACGATGAAAAAATGGGCAAAGCGCGGACCACCATGAGTGGGGCAACGTCTGCTGAGCGTCGAGCCGATGTGGAAGCGCGCATTCGGGCGGCATTGCAGCAGCAGCAAGAAGCAGTGTTTTCAAATCAACTTGAAAATCATGTTTCGGTGGTGCGTCGGACATTCGATCCGTATTGGAAAGCACGCTATGGGTTGGGAGCACTCGAAGCGCTTGCGATTGTGGGAGCTGGGACGTATTTACTCTCTACCAGCAAGTTGATGGTGGGAGCCCCAGCAGATCCGGTCGCGGCTGCAGAAGCCTTGCGTATTAAGATGCATGGAAGTGTTTGGACGACGCTCAAGCAGCAAGCTGCCAGTCACGGCGTGCAATTAAGCGAGCCACAGCTTATTGAGCTCTCCAAGAAGGTGCTCACGGATAATAATTTGTACGAACCTGCGTGGACATCAAGTGTTGCAAACGCGATAAGTTCACACGCGCTTCCTGAAGGTTTTGGATTAAAGTTTGCTCCGGATGTTATGCGCGCGATTGGTGTCATGATGCCTTAAATTTCTCACTATGGACCTAACTATCGGACAGGAAAAAATAGCCGAGCGTCTCGCTGAATTACTCATTGCTTCTCCAATCGACGAAGCTCTCAAGAGTAGTATCCTAGAGAATCTAGACCAGATGCCAATGCATCATATGGTCAAGTTGATGGAATTTCTTACCGAGCAAGGAAAAGAGCTTTCAACGCTTGAGACGAATCTCGACGACCTGGTGCGTCAGCATCAAGCAGAGTGGCGTGCACTTGAAAAGAAGCAAGACGCCACCGCGATGGCGATGGTAGACGACGCAGTAGCGGGTGCCATGGAAGGCGCTGTTCTGCAGGAAGACCTTCAAAACGCTGAAGAGGAAGGCGTTTGAAAGAACACTAAAAACGTGCTATAATAAGTCTGTAGGTGCATACAGGCTATCGCGCTATGAGCAATCATGGTGAGGAAAGTCCGAGCACTCCTACCGAAAGGTAGAGACGGGTAGCGGGTAACGCCCGCATGGCGCAAGCCAAGAGGTGCGAGCAGAGACGTCCAATTTTGAAAAGAATTGGAAAGCGAACCCAGCGTCCTTGATTTATCATGGACCGAGCTTAGTCACGGTTGTGGGCTCAAAACCGTGAGTGAAACGGCTAAATCCTTACTCGGGTGCAAGTACAGCGTTCATTGGGGCAACCTGATGTTCGAAAAGTTCGTACGCTACAGGTGGGTGGCAACACTCATCGCAGATAAATGATAGTCATCTATGCGTCGTGAGGCGTGCAGACACAGAACTCGGCTTATCGTATGCATCTGCCAAAGCCGCCCGCAAGGGCGGTTTTGCGTTTGAGGAGGCGCGATTTTTGTGGTATACCCAGAGCCGATGAAAGGCACCACTATGATCTATACAGTATTGCGTGTGCCGTTAGATTTTTGCGCTCTCATTGGCGCGGGTATCGCTACGTATATTATCCGTACGAATATTCTCGATTCATGGCGCCCGGTGCAGTTTGCGCCTGAGCTTCCGTTGAGTCGTTTTATGCTGCTCATAGTCGGGGTCTCTTTGTGGTTTGTGCTTGTCTATGCAGTGAGTGGTCTCTATTCTATGAAGCAACGGATGTCGTTGGCACAGGAGGTTGCGCGTAGTCTTGTGGCTTCAAGCGCTGCGATGATGGGTGTCATTCTGACGATATTTCTTCGAGCAGAGGCGTTTAATTCTCGTTTTTTGGTGTTGGGATACTGGATTATTGCAATGACATGCGTTGTCGTTGGACGTATTACGATGCACTCGTTGATTCGTTATGCTACTGCGCGATATGGAGTAGCCGTGCGGCGACTGCTTCTTATAGGAAATGATGCCGTTACGCAGCAATTGTCAGAAGCACTTCGTGCTGATCGTGGACTTGGGTATCGTATTGAGGCGGAGTTGCAGCACCCCGACATGGAAGCGGTCTCACGTTTGGTGAGTCAGGGTGGCATCGATGAAGTAATACTGGCGACCCCGGATTACCCCGCACAAGGAATTGTGGAGCTCGTTGAATTTTGTCATGAACATCATGTTTCATTTAAGTTTGTTCCCAATATCTATCAAACGCTGACGACGCATTACGATGTAGATGCAATTGGACGAATCCCTCTGGTGCAATTGCGCCGCACTGCTCTTGAGGGTTGGGGGCGTGTATTTAAGGCGATACTCGATAGGGTGGGGAGTCTTTTTGCGCTACTAATACTTGCCATTCCGATGTTGGCGATTGGATTTTGTATAAAATGGGAAACCGCGGGACCGTTATTCGTGCGGTTGAATCGCGTTTCCCGTGGCAGAACATTCGGCTTGTACAAGTTCCGTAGCATGATTGAAAACGCTGAAGAACTTAAGCCGATGCTCGCTCAGTACAATGAGCGATCTGACGGACCACTCTTTAAGATGCGTGATGATCCACGCGTGACTCGAGTCGGGCGTATTCTGCGACGCACGCGACTCGATGAGCTACCACAATTACTGAACGTACTTCGTGGAGATATGAGTCTCGTTGGTCCGCGTCCTCATCAGCCCGACGAAATCGCGCGATACCAGAAGCATCATCGGCGCGTGCTAGACATTAAAGCTGGCGTCACAGGACTTGCGCAGGTGAGTGGATCGAGCAGTTTGCCTTTTGAGGAAGAGGTTCAGCTCGACACCTTCTATATCGAAAATTGGACTCTGGCAACTGATGTGCGCATTTTGGTACGGACGGCGTTGAAGCTCCTCACAGATCGCACTGCGGTATAATAGCTCACTACATGAAAGCTGCATTTATTCACGAATATCTGAATCAGTATGGAGGCGCCGAGCGTGTACTGCAGGTGTTGAGTTCGATGATCCCTGACGCGCCGATCTATACTACGCTGTATGATCGTGAGCGGACTGGGCGAGTGTTCGATGGGAAAACGATTCGAACCTCTTTCTTGCAGTCGTTGCCATTTGCGAATCGATATCACCATCTCTATTCTCCATTGATGCCGATTGCGGTTGAGCAATTTTCTACTGATGCATTTGACACGGTGATTTCCGTTTCGGCCTCATTTGCAAAAGGTGTTATTACCTCACCCGACACTCGTCATGTGTGCTACTGTTTAACGCCACCACGATTTCTGTGGGACGATAGCCATCGCTTCCTTGAGCGGTTTCGCTACCCATTGCCCGTGCGCAGACTTGCTCCACTTGGGTTGTCGTATATGCGAATGTGGGATCACCAAGCGGCACAGCGAGTCGACGAATGGATTGCGATATCTGAATTTGTACGCCGACGTATTCAAAAATATTACAACAAAGATGCTGTTGTGGTGCACCCGCCTGTAAACGTTGCAAAATTCTCCGTGAGTCAGGAGGTTGGGAAGTATTGGCTTATCGTAGGGCGATTGGTTGCCTACAAGAATTTTGATTTGGCGATTCGCGTTTTTAATCGATTGGGCTGGCCATTGAAGATCATTGGTACGGGAATTGAAGAGGAGCGGCTACGGGGCATGGCAAAAAGCAATATTGAGTTCATTGGCTCAGTTACCGATGCACAGTTGGCGCGATACTACCAAGGAGCTCAGGCAGTCCTCTTTCCGCAAGAGGAGGATTTCGGCATCGTCCCATTGGAGGCTATGGCCTCTGGTCGACCAGTAATTGCATATCATGGCGGAGGTGCGCTAGAGACGGTGATTGACCGTATAACGGGGATATTTTTCTACGAGCAAACGGAAGAGGCATTACTTGATGCTGTGGATCGATCAAGTCGTATGAAATGGCTGCCTACGATGTGTCGTGGACAAGCGGAGCGATTTGACATCCCGCTATTCAAAAAGAAAATGGAGGCAGTCTTGGGTATTACGATATGACAACAATCGCCGTTGATATTCGGGTGCTTGCAACGGGGCACATGAGTGGTATTGAGCGGTATGCTGAAGGGATTCTTTCTCATATGATACCACTTGATTCGCGCATACAGTGGAGGCTTTTTTCAAGCGGACGAACCTTGATTGGTCCTCGATCGTGGTCCGGAAATCCACGTGTGCAAATGTTTGAAACGCGCTCATCAAATCGTATGCTAGCAATGACCTCGAGATTGCTGCAGCGCCCATTTCTGGACCGCGTCATCGGCGGTGCTGATGTTTTTTTCTTCCCGCATTTCTTGCTTGGTGCGCTTTCGTCGAATTGTAGGCGCGTTACGACATGGCATGATCTTTCGTATGAACGGATGCCATACCTACTCTCTGCGTATCGCACCTGGTGGCACGATGTGTACATGCAGCCACGTCGACAGGCAGCAATCTCAGATCGTATTATCGCTGTATCGTCGGCAACCGCGGGTGATCTCAGTCGTGTCTATGGGGTGCGTCCTGAAAAAATCGCAGTCGTCCCATCAGGTGTTGCATCTGAATTGAAGCCAGCATCGAATGAGAGTCAGGCTGTGTGGCGCGCAAAATATGGCGTATCGGATCCGTTTATACTAGCGCTCGGCACGCGAGAGCCTCGTAAGAATTTACCCGCTTTGGTGCGCGCATGGGATGTTGCTCGGCGGCATCCATCCTGCCAGGATATGCAGCTCGTGCTTGCTGGTCATGCGGGATGGATGGAATCCGAGCTCACAGCAGCTATACAAGCAACACAGAGCCCACATGCTATCCATGTCATTGAGGATATTGTCGCAGAGGAGCATGCAGCAATGCTCTCCGCCGCATCTATACTGGCATACCCGTCACTCATGGAAGGCTTTGGGTTTCCACCTCTTGAGGCAATGGCGTGTGGAACGCCGGTGATTGCGAGCGCCACCTCGTCACTCTTTGAGACGCTGGGAGATGCTGCCATCCTGGTGAATCCTTATCGTGTCAACGACATTACAGCTGCAATTATCGCATTGCAGAGTGATTCGTCGCTGCGAGCAAGATGCGTGCTTCGTGGGGCGCAACGCGCACACGCTCACCGCTGGGAGAATGCTGCGCAATCAACATTGGAGGTGCTCACATCAGTGCTCTAATGCGTTAGCGATGGTATACTAGTGGCACTATGAACGATAATCATCGTGCATCTCGTACTTCGATTGATAATGATGTGCCAGAGCACATCATTAATGAATTGCGTGATGTAATTGTTCATGCGCGAGCAGCGGCCGTGCACCCTCTTGATGTAAGGAAGCAAGAAGCTCCACGCGTGCAAGCTTTTTCGGCAGCGCTTGCAACGGCACAGCAAGCGCGACAGCCCTGGACATTGGTTCCATGGTTTTTGGGTGCGGGCTTCGTTATTGCTGGCTTGCTACTGGTGAGCCAGTATGGAATGAAGGTGAAGGGCCGGGTGGTGAAAGAAGGCAACGCTGCCATTAGTAGCTTGTTGTTAGCAAAGGATTCTGCGGCGGTGTTGGATTTTGCAGGAGCAAGACAGAATCTGGCAGCGTCTGCCAAGGAATTTCAGGGTGCGTCAAAGGAGCTCAACGCACTCGGCCCTTCAATCGTTGGGCTTATTTCGCATATACCAGGATTATCATCGCTCAAGTCGGGTCATAATGCACTTACGGCGGGTGCACTTTTCTCTGATGCGGGACTCGCGATGAGTGACGCTATGGATTCGTTTATGAAGTTTGGGACGTTATTGCAGTCAGGTGATGCGCAGCAGGACGCTGCTCGCTCTCTTATGGTGTCATTACGACAATCACTTGAGCGGGCACAGGGTGATATCGATACAGCCTCAAAACTTATTAATGCACTCGACATCTCATCGCTACCCGAAGAATATCAAACTCAACTACGAGAGCTGAAGGTGAAACTGCCCGATCTCACATCTCTCATTTCACAATCATCCGAATTTGTTGCTTTTTTTGAACGTGCCACCGGGTCTGAGCATCCACAGCGTTATCTTGTTTTGTTCACTAACTCTAGCGAGCTCCGACCAACGGGAGGGTTCCCCGGAAGCTATGGCCTTTTGACATTCGAGCATAATCGCCTGAAGGATTTTCATGCCGATGACATCTATAATCCTGATGGTCAGCTCAAGACGCTCATCGTTCCGCCAGTGCAGCTGCAGCATATTACACCGGGCTGGGGCATGCGTGATTCGGCTTGGTGGATTGATTTTCCAACGTCAGCGCGCAAAGTCATGGAATTCTGGAGACATGATGGCGGAGCAGCTGTAGATGGGGTGCTTTCAATTAAGCCCGAAGTGCTCAAGGGGATCTTGGAAATTACCGGCCCACTATCCATGCCGAATTATGATCTCGTACTCACGGCAACCAATGTAATCGAACAGCTTCAGTTGGAGGTGGAAAGTAAGAAAACATCGCAACCAAAACAAGTCATTGTCGACGCCGCGCCCCTCATCCTGGAGCGACTCGCCAAGGCGACGCCATCACAGTGGGCTGCCCTTATTGAGCTTTTGGCAACCAGTATTCGGGAGCGGGATGTCATGGCGTACTTCGATGATCCAAAACTTCAGGACTACTCCGTTGCGCATGCTATGAGCGGGTCGATTCTGGCAACGGGTGGCGATTATCTCATGGTGAATATTTCAAATATCAAGGGAGCAAAGTCAGATGCGGTGACAAATACGAATGTGAAGCTCGAAAGCTGGATGGAGTCCGGCACGCTCGTGCATCGGCTGACGTTAACCCGTCGTCATAATGGTGGGGATACTGACTATGGTTTTTATAATAAAACCAACACTTCGTATGTGCGCGTACTTGTTCCTGGAGGATCTATGCTTCGGGATATCACCGGTAACGCAAAGCCATTATATGTCCCATTGCTAACGTATACCGATGCAATGGCGGTGCGTGATAAGGATTTGGTCGCACTCGAGTCAACGTATCGAACCGATGGGAGAGGTGTTACGCTGTATGAGGAGGCAGGGAAGGCCGGATTTGGTTTTTGGATGGTTCTCCAGCCTGGCATGACCGAGTCCGTTCAGATTGAATATGTCATACCAGCTCGAGTTGCGGCAACAAACTATAGCCTGCTCGTACAGCGACAGCCGGGACTTGATGTTTCCGATTTCGAATTTACTCTTCAAAAGAGTCCAACGCTAACGGTTACCGCTTCAAAGCCGACGCTGACGGTGTGGCCCGATAGTTGGCGTCTCCACGATGACCTGAAGCAAGACCTCGAGATTACTGCGGTCCTTCGGTAGGTAGCTTCCGCGGGGCCGAAAACCGTGGTATAGTGTGAAACCGATATGGCCTCACACATCCGCAATTTTTGCATCATCGCGCACATCGACCACGGAAAATCCACACTCGCGGATCGTTTTTTGGAGCTTACTAATACCGTCCAGAAGCGACAGATGAAGGAGCAGTATCTCGACCAGATGGATTTGGAGCGAGAGCGTGGCATCACCATCAAACTACAGCCTGTTCGCATGCACTACACGCTTGATGGCGTGGAGCATGAGCTCAATCTTATTGATACGCCTGGGCATGTCGATTTCTCCTATGAGGTAAGCCGCTCGCTTGCTGCAGTTGAAGGCGCGGTGCTGTTGGTGGATGCAACGAAGGGCGTGCAGGCGCAAACGTTAGCGAATCTTCACTTTGCGCAGAAGCAGAAGCTGACCATCATCCCTGCCGTCAATAAGGTAGATATGGTGAATGCGCGCACGGCGCAGGTGAAGGAGGAGCTCGCGTATTTGTTGGGTATCGATGAAGGTGAAATTGTAGAAATATCCGGGAAGACGGGCTTTCATGTCAAAGAGCTGCTCGAGCGTGTAATCGCTCTCGTGCCGCCACCGGTGAGTACAGCAACTGATAAAAATACGCACGCAATTATTTTTGACTCCACCTTTGACGCGTACAAGGGGGTCTTGGCGTTTGTTCGAGTCATGTCGGGATCAATTCGCCACAACGACAAAATCATCGCATGGGCAACGCAGGCAAAAGCGGACGCGCTCGAGGTTGGATATTTTGCCCCACAGCTGACTGCAGCACAGCGATTGGATATGGGACAAATCGGATATGTAGCAACGGGCCTCAAGGATCCTGGTCAGATTCGTGTTGGCGATACGCTTACACTTGCGCAGACCGATCCCGCTATCTTTAAGCCGCTGGAGGGGTATCGTGAAATAAGGCCGATGGTGTTCGCGAGCTTCTTTCCTGAAAACGGTGAACAATACGACGAACTCAAAGACGCCCTCTCAAAATTAAAGTTGACAGACGCGGCCCTCCAATATGAACCCGAGTCGTCGGCGGGTCTGGGTCGGGGCTATCGCTTGGGATTTCTCGGCATGCTGCATGTGGAAATTATTTCGGAGCGATTGCATCGTGAATTCGGTCTGAAGCTCATTGTGACAACACCGTCGGTGCAGTATGACGTTGAAAAGAATGATGGAACTATCATTCCGATTCGATCTGCCGCGCTTCTCCCTGATCCCACGCACTGGAAGGGAATTGCGGAGCCAATCGTGGCACTCGAAATAATCATGCCCGTCCAGTATATGGGTGCCGTTATGGAATTAGTTGCGGTTATTCGCAATACGTATGTTGCCACCGAATACATCGGAACGGAGACCGTGGTGCTTCGGTATCGCGTGCCACTTTCTGAGATCGTCACTGATTTTTATGACAAGCTCAAATCGGTTTCACAGGGGTATGCGTCGATGAGCTACGAGCCTGCGGGTGTGCAATCGTACGATCTCGTTCGTCTCGATATCTTGGTTGCCGGTGACGTTGTAGAGCCATTTTCGCGTATCGTTCCTCGTGAGCAAGCTCCCTACATTGGTCGTCAGATGGTGTCGAAATTGAAAGAAGTGCTACCGAAGCAATGGTTTGAAGTTATTTTGCAGGCTGCACTCGGCGGTAAGATTATCGCTCGTGAGACAATAAGCGCGCTGCGAAAAGACGTCACCGGATATTTGTATGGGGGAGATGTGACGCGAAAAATGAAGCTCTTGAAGAAGCAATCAGAGGGAAAGAAACGAATGAAAGCCGAGGGACGCGTGCAAATCCCGCATGACGTGTTCCTGAAAATGCTTAAGAAGTAGGGTATACTTCTAGGCGAAGAGAGGAAGAACAAGGAGTGCAATCATGCCCAAAATAGTGATAAGGGCAATGGCCACGGATAGAATGCGCTTCGTTTGATGGTCGAGTATCATGGTTGTACTGTAACGTGGACGACGAAGACTGACAATACATTATGCCATCATTCTTTCGTTCTAAGTTCGCATCTGTCGTCTTTGGTTTTGTTGCGGTGTGGATGTTGATCCTCGCCGTAGCGGCGGGTATACGAAAGCACGACTCTGATGCGGAGTTGCAAGCACTGCTTGATCGCGTAGAAGATGGTCGTCGGGAAAATGATCGTCTCGCGAGGCAATTAGAGCAAATGAAACAGCCGCAGTGGACGGAGCTTGCTGCGCGAAAAAACCTCAATTATAAGCAGCCAGGAGAAACGGCGGTCATCGTGTACAAGGCGGAAAAAATTGATACAATTGCCCAGGTTCAGTCAGTCGATGCTGAGCGTTCGAATTGGAAGATGTGGCTCGATTGGTTGCTTCACTAACAACTGTCAGGCGGAATTCGTATAGTGGTAGTACATGACCTTCCCAAGGTTAGGGCACGGGTTCGATTCCCGTATTCCGCTCCCGTTCACGTGGTTTCTTGGAGAATCATCAAAAGTGGGGTATAGTAGCGCAGCGCCACCTTAGCTCAGCTGGTAGAGCAGCACTTTCGTAAAGTGAAGGTCCCCGGTTCGACTCCGGGAGGTGGCTCCACATTGGCGGAGGAGATTCATTTACAGGTGGCTGTCATTTCGGTACACTCAACCTGTGTTTTCCTACGTCCCCAACAAGGTTCTTATGTCGGTCTATGCAGGCGAGGGTGGAGTCGATGCCCAAGATTGGGCAATGATGCTTCGTCGCATGTATATGCGCTACGCCGCCGCACAGGGGTGGGATTTTCGCGTGCTCGACGAGTCGCTCGGTGAGCAGCGCGGTATAAAAAGTTCACAATGTGAAGTGATCGGTGCTGATGTCTATGCTAAACTAAAGAGTGAGTCCGGAGTGCATCGTCTGGTGCGAAAGTCGCCGTTTAATGCGCAGGGGAAGCGAATGACTTCGTTTGCACTCATTCAGATTCTTCCCGAAATATCACCGAACGACCTACGGATAAATCCAACGGATTTAGAGTTTGATACGTTTCGCTCGTCGGGCAAGGGTGGGCAGAACGTCAACAAGGTGGAGACCGCGGTTCGCGTGCGACATCTGCCAACGGGTATTGCCGTAGCTGTGCAGACAGAACGGAGTCAGGGGCAGAACAAGGAGAAGGCCCTTCAGCTGCTCTCGTCGATTCTCGCGCAACGCATGGAGGAGTCCAAGCTGAGCGATATATCCCAACTGAAGGTAGAATTGAAATCGGGCGGTATTGATCGTGGGAGTCAGATTCGTTCCTATGTGTTAGATGACCACTTCGTGAAAGATCATCGAACGGGTGCAAAATCATCGCAACCCGAGAAGGTGCTTGAAGGTGATCTCTCGAAATTTATTACGTCATGATAGAGCTCAAGAACATTTCATCGGTCTACTCAGATAGTTTTATTGCACTTCAGGATATTAATCTCAAGATTCACAATGGTGAGCTTGTTTCCATCGTGGGGCCAGCAGGAGCGGGCAAAAGTACACTTCTGCGCATGCTGACGCGTGAGCTTGTGCCCACTACGGGGCACGTCGTCATCGACGGCATCAACCTCGAGACGCTTTCGAGTGATGACATTCCTTTGCTTCGTCGAAAAATCGGTACTATTTTCCAGGATTTCAAATTACTTTCTGCTCGCAACGCATTCGAAAACGTTGCCTTCGCTCTTGAGGTGGTCGGGGCAACCACAGACCGCATCGCTGAAGACGTGCCCAAGGCGCTCGACATCGTTGGTCTTTCGAGCAAGGCAGCCAATTTCCCTCACCAGCTCTCTGGGGGAGAAAAGCAGAGACTTGCAATTGCGCGAGCATTGATCCATCGGCCGCATATTATTTTGGCAGACGAGCCGACGGGAAACCTCGACCTTGTGAACAGTCACGACGTGATACAATTACTCCAGAAGATCAATGAGTTGGGAACGACCGTAGTGCTGGTAACTCACAATCGAGAGATCGTTGACGCATTGAGTCGTCGAGTAGTCACGATGGAAAAGGGCAAGATTGTTCGTGACCAGACAGAGAACGGAAAATATATTATCTAGACTATGATGAAAGAAAAGCTAAAACGAGTTGCGTCGCATGGGTGGACCAACTTTCAGCGCAACAGTTACGTCTCGTTTGGTACCACGGGTGTTATGGCACTGGTGTTATTGTTGTTCTTGGGTCTTATTGCACTCAACTTCATGAGCGATGTATTAGTGACTGCGCTTGAGAGTAAAGTAGACGTAAGCGTGTACTTCAAGCAAACAGCATCCGATACAGCAATCGCCGAGGTAAAGAAAGACTTGGAAGGCCTCAATACTGTTGCATCCGTGCAATCCATCACACGTGAAGAAGCGTTGGCACTCTTCAAGGAGCGACATGCGCAGGATTCGCTTATTCAAGAATCTCTCGCCGAGTTAGAGACCAATCCGCTGCAAGCGTCATTGAATGTGAAGGCGGTGAATACGGGCCAATATGCTTCGATCGTGAGCTTCCTGGAGACACACAAGCTTCGTACCACGATCGACAAGATTAACTACTACGAAAACGAAGCGGTCATTGGACGCGTGCAATCGATCTCACAGTCAGCTCAACAGTGGGGACTCATCGGCACCTTGGTATTGGCGGTCATCGCAATATTGGTTGCGTTCAATACCGTGCGGCTCACCATCTACAATCAAAAAAGCGAAATCGAAATCATGCGTTTAGTTGGGGGTTCTAATTGGTACATTCGTGCGCCATACCTTGTTGAAGGGGCTCTCTATGGGGTGTTCGCGGGGGTCTTAGCGCTTGTTGTTTTCTATATCACTGTTGTGAGCATTAGTCCGAAAGTTGCCATTATCATGCCGGGCGTTTCACTGAGTGGCTATTTTGGCGGCAACGCACCCCAGATGGTGCTCCTGGTTATTGCGTCAGGCGTTGCATTGGGTATGATTTCGAGCTTTATTGCTATCCGTCGCTTCTTGAGGGTATAGGCTTCTCATAGCTCGTCATTATTGCAGAATGTCGCATTTCGGTGTATAGTTTTTAGCGTTTATAGATAATGTTTCGGATGCCCCGCGCCGGCACGCAGTGATTTATTGAGCGAGTACCGGACGGTCTTGGGGGAGGCAGGGGCGAGTAGCGGAGCGTCGCGAGTGACGTTGGAAGGGAGGCGAGTTATTCCAATAACGAAGCCCCCTCAAAACTATTTTGCGGGATCGTCTAATGGTAGGACACATCCCTCTGGAGGATGGTATCTTGGTTCGAGTCCAGGTCCCGCAGCAAATTAAAGAACTCCCGCACGGGAGTTCTTTAATTTGCTGCTAAGGTACAGCGACGCCTTGAGGCAGAGCGGCTGGACGAGAAGGGCGGACCGATGCGTCCCCAGTAGGGGACGCCGGGAGCCCAGGAGTCTGAAGCCGAGGACTTGCGTCGGCTAGTCCGAGAGCGTAATGTGAGTCCAGTTAACTCGACTCAGTGAGAGGCCCAATGTACGACTATGAACAGCTCAGACTCTGCGCACAAAAGAAAAGTCGCTTCGTTTTACGATCACATCAGTCCTCTTTGGCTAAAATTGTGGGGCATTCATTTGCATCACGGGTACTGGAAAACTGGGCTTGAGTCTAAGGAGCTTGCGCAAGAACAACTAACAAGCGATCTGGCCAAACGAGCAGGGATACGGTCCGGTACGACTATACTTGATGTGGGTTGTGGGATGGGAGGGTCATCGATTTGGTTGGCGCAAGAATACGGCGCTAAAACAGTAGGCATCTCTCTATCTCCTTCTCAAGTTGAATTAGCAACAAAAACCGCAAAGAATAAAGGCGTTGATTCGACATTCATAGTTATGGACGCAGAATCAGCCGAATTCTCAACGTGCTTCGATGTCGTCTGGTCTATCGAAGCCGTCTCGCATCTGAGTCATCCTGAAAATTTCTTCCGTCTTGCGTCGAGATGTCTTAAGACTGGGGGAAGGATAGCGCTTATAGACTGGTTCCATTCTAACGATCTTACGCGTAAGCAGGAGGAAGCATATATAACGACCATTAAAAATGCTATGCTTGTTCCAGCCATGACCAGCATGTCGCGCTATAGTGAGTTTGCCGAAAGAAACGGATTTAAAGTCATTGAGACGGAGGATATAAGTGAAAATGTAGCTAGAAGTTGGGATATTGGATTTGAAATAATTTCGAAACCGGAAATATGGAAGATGGCAATGAAAGAAGGCTCGACAGTCTTGAAATTTATTAGAGACATACGTTTGATGAGAAAAGGGTTTTCTTCAAAAACATTTCGGTATGGCGTATTGATAGCTCAAAAGATATGAATAATAATGAAGAACACGAACAGTATAATGAACGGCTTTTTGAGAAACTAGTAGGTATTTATGATTTTGTCGCTGTTCTACTAATCTCAGTCCGAAACCGTATCAGCGAAATACTTGAAAGGAATCAGTCGGCCAAAGTGCTCGATGTCGCCTGTGGTACGGGAACTCAGGCAATTGCTTTAGCGAGTAAGGGGTTTGAGGTTACGGGACTCGACCTTTCTGAGGCTATGCTCAGGAGAGCGAATTCAAAAGCAGTAGATGCCCCGAACTTACATTTTCTCGTGGGTGATGCAACGCGCATGTCTTTTCCAGACGAATCATTTGATGCCACGATTATTTCTTTTGCATTGCACGACATGCCAGCAAATATTAGAACAAGCGTGCTGCAGGAAATGAAGCGTGTTACAAAGCATGGAGGCAAGATTCTAGTTGCAGACTATGCCGCGCCGATCGACGGCTTATTACCGCAGGTCGGGAGACAGGTTTCGAATCTATTTGAAAGTAAATACTTCGAGAGTTTCATGGATGTCGGCCTAAATCATTACCTGAAAGAAGCGGCGCTGACCACTCGACAGTCTGAGGTGCTGATGATGGGAATCGCTCAACTTGTTATTTGCGATAAAAACTAGTTTCACGGCTCGTTTAATTCAAGTTGCGCACCAGAAGCCAGCTATCAACATAAAGCACCCGAAGTTGGTGTTTTATGTTGAGTGGTCGACGAGAGACCAGGACTCGAAGCCCGGAGCGATGTACCTTCAGATAAAGATGAGTCACGCATTCACTGGTACGATACGAAATTTGGAGAGCCGAGATTTGCCCGCGGTGCGGAGTATTATCGAGTTGCATTGGGGAGGTGAGGAGCTCAAGGAGCGATTCATGCAGTGAATTCAAGACACTGCCAATCATACCCCAGAAATGGTTGAGCAATTGTATCGATGCTTCGTCGCAGAAGAGAATGGGGAGATTGTCGGCGTCGCACTCTTGCGAAAGGTGCAGAATTTTATGATGCCTTACACGAGTACCAATAATGCAGCTGAATGTTATATCGCTGGCGTGAAGTACAAGGGAAGGGGCATTGGCCGTGCACTACGTGAAGCACGGATAGAAGAAGCAAAGAAATTAGGCTTTCAGGAGATTATTCTTTACAGCTCTCAATCCCATAGTGATGCGTGGGCATTTCATGACAAATCAGATTTCAAAAGAATTGGCGTTGTTCCTGCTCCCAACGGCGAGCCAGGCGTAGTGTGGAGATTATTATTGCCGTAGACATCTCAATCTTCACGAATAGTGATCCTTTTTTAACTGGCCCGATTTTGCAACTTTCAGTGCTCCTACGACTCTATGAAGCGTGAATAACTCTAGCAGAACGCTACTTTCTAAAAATATTTCGGATCTTTTGAAGAAGTGAAGCAGGGGACTTACTCGGTGGCACGCTCGTAAGAGTGGCTTGCACTGGCTTGTCGATATTTGATGAAGACAGCGGTTTTCGTTTCGATGGCTGAGTCTTGATTGCGGGGTTCGCGAGAGTGCGCTTTAATGTTGCATTCTCTTTTTTCAAAAGTGAAATTATCTTCTTTTGTTCCGATAATGCATTCTCCAATTTTGGAAATTGCGAAGAGGAGGCCCGTTCAAAGATGCTCGCATACTGCTTTTGGAACCCCACCATTGATTGCGGGGGAGTAATGTTTTTGCTCCGTATCTTTTTATTCCAATCCGTTAGCGTTCCAAGGTCTTTAACTCCAAACTGCTTTGCAAACTCGGTCTGATTTTTAATTTTTATTACCCTGAAAATGAGTGGATCGGACAAGCCAAGAGCACTAAGTTCGTTTTTCTTCATACTCCTGATATGTGCAGGTAAAAATTTCCAAAGCACATAAATGCCAAACTCCTTTTCTTTGTATGCATGGGATTTGGCAATGTTTGGCATTTGATTCTAATGATAGCAGAAGTCGTCGCCGTTTATCCACAAAATTGTGTGGAAAACAGCCTATATTCAGTTCTTTTAGTGCGTGGTTACTGGTATAATTTCTGTATGGTACTTTCTCGCTTGAGCTCACGAGCCATTGGAATATTTTTCATAATTGCTCTTTGCATTTTTGCGTCTCCTTTGATGGTGGGGGCTGCAGAGTCTCTCGATGCCGTCACGGTTGTGGTTGCTGAGCCGACCCCTGCGCCGAGCACTGAGCCGACCCCTGCGCCGAGCACTGAGCCGACCCCTGCGCCGAGCACTGAGC
>JAGOPO010000030.1 GCA_017992005.1 Minisyncoccota bacterium | reverse complement strand
AAAAAAGAGATTGAATGCTTCTTGCCACCATAGTTGATGGAGAGCCCTAGGTCCGACCGAGACTTCTTGAGCGGATATCTGGCCTCTTGCCAGCAACATGGGTGGTGACCTCGGCCACAACGCCACTACTCCATCTTCAAGGAACAACGCATTTTATTTCCATTGATGGAGCGGATGCACAAACGCACAACGCAATTCGACAAAGTCCCGGACTTTATGAGCGTGTCATCAAGAATCTCACAAAGGCGCGAAGTCGCGGCACGTTTCCGGTTGTGATTCATTCCGTACTGAACGCCATTAATCACAACCAGATCGAGCCGATCCTCGCGGCGTGGCGCAACAGTGGACTTGCCGATGGTGTCATCTTCAGCACTGCAACGCCAATCCGAGGGATGGGGGAGTCACTAGCCCTCACGACAGAACAGCGCAGAGGCGTCGCTGTAGGGCTACTATCTGCAAAAGAGAAATTCGGTACGTTCCTCGCGATGTCTCCGCAGATGATCGGTCAACTTGATCCAGTCGTCACAGCGAAGCAAACTCCAGAGCTATGTCCGACTGCGCAACGCGTTCCGTCTTATGACGCCGCAGGGAATCGTATCTCTCAGTGCATTCTCGGCGAAAAAGCCGACTGCTCAGCCTGCGGATGCGTCATCACCGCCATGTTTGAGCCATTCCTTCGTTTCGACTTTGCGACCTGGAGAATAATAGCTAGCTTATACACGCCGTAATCGACAACGTCTCTACCGGAAACTCATCGTTTCCGGTTTTTTATTCATAAAACTATTGCCCGAACTTCACAGCGGGTAGGGAGCGATAATTGACTTATGCATTATAGATGCTATAATATTTATATTCAGCCGCAGCACATTCCCAAAGGAGTCGCTCATGAAGTGGCCATCGTGTCTTACACTTATCCGACATGACGTTTCAGCGTTCAACAATCTACGCGCAAAAAAGGCGCGCAGCCCTCTCTATCAGCAGTTCATGACGTCATGGAGTGCTGACCCAGCATCCGAAGAAACGAGAGCGCTTGCAGTGCAAGTCCAGAGCGACTTCGCACTTGGAGTGGGGGATGCGAATACACCTCTCGCCGACGACACAGGAGCGCTCGCGATCGAAACCGGCAGAGAGCTGCCACGGTACATCGCGCTGCCAGACGTGATATTCACGTCACCATATGTGCGGACCCAAGAGACGCTTCGTTTTCTGAAGATCGGCTGGCCAAGCCTAGCGTCGGTACCCACAATCATCGACGATCGCGTCCGCGAGCAGGAGCATGGAATCGCACTTCTGTACAACGACTGGCGTGTTTTCCATGCACTCCATCCCGATCAGCGCAAGCTATTTGAACTGGAGGGCCCTTACTGGTATCGGTACCCCCAGGGCGAATCTGCTGCCGACACACGCGATCGAAACCGGCAGTTTCTGTCGATGTTGATTCGCGAATTTCGCCGTAAGAAAGTGCTGGTGGTCACTCACCACCTTCACATTCTTGCTGCGATCGCCAATCTCGAGCGGCTCAGCCCTGAACGATTCGTCGAAATGGATCGCGATGAGAAGCCGCGAAACTGCGGCGTCACCATCTTCAAAGGAGACTCCACCTTGGGGAAAAACGGCCGCCTTGTTCGCGCGGCTTACAATCTTCAGCTGTACTAGTCGTTTCACCGGAAGCTCATCGCTTCCGGTTTTTTATTTCTCTATACATTTTTCTGCTATACTCAGCGCGATATGAATTCGATTCTGGATGGACTCAATGCGAAGCAGATTGAAGCGGTCACCACTATTGAGGGGCCCGTTTTGGTTATCTCGGGGCCCGGCTCCGGCAAGACGCGAGCACTGACGCACCGCATCGCGCACTTGATAACATCGGGCATTCCCGCATCGGCAATTCTGGCGGTCACCTTTACCAATAAGGCGTCCAAGGAAATCAGAGAGCGCGTCCACAAGCTCTTAGGGACACGCGCCTCACAGCCAACACTCGGAACGTTTCATTCGTTGGGACTGCGCATCATGCGTCGTCACGCCGAAAAACTCGGCTACGGCACCAACTTTACTATCCTCGACTCCAGTGATCAGCAGACGCTCATGCGACGAATCATCGCTGATTTTGAACTTGACCCGAAACGACACACGCCGGGGGGAATGTTGAGTAAGGTGCAAAAACTCAAAACGGACCTCATTCACTATCGAGACTATAGTGGCACCGGATACACAGAAAAAATCGTCGCGCGTCTCTACAACGCATACCAATCAAAGCTCGAAGCTATGAACGCGGTAGATTTTGGTGACCTCATTATGTTGCCCGTGCGACTATTCCGAGAGCACCCTGATGTACTTGCGCAGTACCAACAACAGTGGAAATACCTCCTCGTCGATGAGTATCAGGACACCAGCCATGACCAGTACACACTCATCGGCATGCTTGCCGCTCAGCACGGCAATCTCTTTTGTATCGGTGATGACGCGCAGTCGATATATTTGTTCCGCCAAGCTGACATTCGCAACATCCTCAACTTCCAACGCGACTGGCCACAAGGAAAGATTATTTTGCTCGAACAAAATTATCGCTCAACCAAAACCATTCTGGCGGCAGCGCAAGCGGTGATTTCAAATAACAAATCTCAAATTCCCAAAGACCTCTGGACCGAGAATGGGGAAGGGGATGCCATCGCCGTTACCGAGACCGTTAATGAGCGTCACGAAGCACAACACCTCATCGAGACCATCCGCAATCTCCAGAAGAAACGCTACACGCTTTCCGATGTTGCGGTGCTCTACCGAACGCATGCACAAAGCCGCGCACTCGAAGAACAGCTCGTGCGCGAAGGGGTGCCGTATCGCATTGTGGGAGGCATTCGATTCTATGAGCGTCGTGAAGTCAAGGATATTCTTGCCTACGCGCGACTCCTGCACAACGGCGCTGATGTAGTGAGCATGGAACGTATCGCCAACGTGCCCACGCGAGGCATTGGAAAGACCACCGTCGATAAGCTCATGAATATCGATGCGCCCGACCGTATCGCCGCAGTAGGCGTGCTCGCCTCTGAATTTCCGCCCACGGGAAGAACCGGGAAAGCGCTATCGGGATTTCACGTGATGATGGTCAAATTACAGCGACTCGCTCAAACGGCAAAACCGAGCGAACTATTGAAAGAAATTCTCAAGCAAACCAAATATGAAGAATATCTGCGCTCACCAAAGAGTATCGACGCAGAAAATGTAGAAGATCGCATTGAAAACGTGCGCGAACTTCTCACGGTGGCAAAAAAATACGATGAAGCTGGGCCCGCAGGGTTGGGTCAACTCCTCGAAGAGGTGGCGCTCCTGCAAGACACTGACACGCTCGCCGCAGGAGACAGCGCGGTTACGCTCATGTCGATGCACGCAGCCAAGGGCCTCGAATTTCCTGTGGTATTCATCTGTGGCATGGAAGAGGGGCTCTTCCCGCACAGTAGAACCATCTATTCACCTCATGAGCTAGAGGAAGAGCGACGGCTTTGCTATGTCGCCGTCACTCGAGCAAAAGAGCAGCTCTTCGTTAGCATGGCAAAATGGCGTACCATTTATGGGTCGCGTCACGCAAACATACCGTCACGGTTTCTCGATGAGATACCAGCGCGCCTGCTCGCTTGGCACAAATTGGAACTTGAAGACATGCCAGATCGAGAAGAGCGCATCTACTATGACGACTAACATTCGAGTAACCGCAAAAAAATCGCTTGGACAAAACTTTCTCGTCAACGAGGGTGTTCTTGATCGGATTATCGATGCGGCATCCATCACTCCGTCTGATACTATCGTTGAGGTAGGGCCGGGGACAGGAGCACTCACGCAACGACTCGCAGCGACTGGGGCGCGCGTTCTTGCGCTCGAGAAAGATCGTCGCCTCATCGAGCCCCTCAAAGAAACCTTTGCATCAGCTGGTCGTGTCTCCATCACCGAAGCCGACATTCTCACGTGGCAGCCACCATTTGCCGCAGGAACCTACAAGGTGGTCGCCAATATTCCATACTACCTGACCTCAAATCTATTGCGTCGCATGCTTGAATTGTGGCCATCGCCGTCAAAAGCAATCCTCATGGTGCAGCATGAAGTCGCTAAGCGCATGATGGCGCGCCCAACTGATATGAATCTTTTGGCGTTGTCAGTGCAACTATTCGCTCGTCCATCGCTGGTGATGCGCGTGTCGCCGGGAAGCTTCCGCCCTGCACCCGATGTTGATTCGGCGGTGATATCGCTGGTTATTGACACGCTCACAGATGAGCAAAAAAAGCGCAATACTCGCATCCTTGATCTTGCGAAGCCTGCATTTGGTCAAAAACGAAAGCAACTCAAGACGACTATCGCATCGGACATCCTTAAATCAGCCGGCATCTCACCAGCCGCACGCCCACAAGAGCTCTCGGTGGACGACTGGGCTCGCATCGAGGGAGCATCTCATTAGATATGCACATGAAGTGTAGATTTTCTGCGCTTCAATCGTGTTAGAATTGCCAGTATATGAGTGGAAGAATAAAACTCCTACTCGCTCTTTTAGCCGCGGGCGCCGGCCTGACTTTTTGGCACTCAACACGCTCTCTCTTCGCTGACACGCCAGCAAGCGCAACGATCGCAAAGACCTTCACAGCCGACGCGACGTGTAGCGATCAAGATGGTGATGGCCTTTGCGATTATGATGAAACCTATTGGTCTACGGATTTTAACAATCCCGACTCTGATGGTGACGGATTTAAAGATGGGGAAGAGGTTATTTCTGGGCATGACCCCGCAAAAGCTGGTCCCAATGACGCCATCCACCAGCAAGAAAATCTAACCCAAAAAGCAAGCAAGATGATCCTGGGCGCAATGCTCACGGGCGACATCGCGGATAATAGCGCGACCTATGAAGCATCCGTCCAAAAATTAATCGATCTACTATTCCAGCAATATGACGCGAACACAGCAATCGACCTGGATTCTATTGTTAAAGCTCCCGCGGGAAGCGCGAGCACAATCCAATACATTGCCGCGATGTCACGCATCCTCACGCAAATGATGCCTGAAATTCAGGCAAACGAGCTCGCCGTTCTAGAAACGATTCGAGATATTCAAATCGAAGACTTGCCCCGCCTCGATACAAGCAACCCGGAGAAGTACACGGCATTCATTCATGCAATTGATAATGAAATCAGCGCATACAACGAA
>JAGOPO010000029.1 GCA_017992005.1 Minisyncoccota bacterium | reverse complement strand
TGCGTTTGTGCATCCGCTCCATCAATGGAAATAAAATGCGTTGTTCCTTGAAGATGGAGTAGTGGCGTTGTGGCCGAGGTCACCACCCATGTTGCTGGCAAGAGGCCAGATATCCGCTCAAGAAGTTTCGGTCGGACATAGGGCTCTCCACCAACTATGGTGGCAAGAAGCATTCCATTTCTTTTTTGCGTCTGGAAGAACCTGACGACGTCTTCATCTGTCAACTCGGGAACCCGCTCGAGTGCTCGCCAGTAGCACTGACATCCTATGGGGCAACGGTCAGCAAGATTAAACGAAAATCCGAACGGTGTTTGTCGGTGAATATGTCGCGCGAGTGGTAGTACGTATTGAGTTCCTCTCGCTAGTTTTTTAAGTATCACAACAGCTCCTTCAATTGTAGTCCTTCGCGCCTATGCGCTTGAGGACACTTGGCCAGCCACTCCCTTGAGAGCAAGGAGTGGCCAAGTGTGGACCCAAGGAGAATCGAACTCCTGACCTCGTCAATGCGAATGACGCGCTCTACCAGCTGAGCTATGGGCCCAAATGAGCATCGAATAGAATTGCTTACATCATACTCGTGCGAATGTCGGGCCGCATATGTATGCATAGGGGCCCGCCGAATCAATGGGAAAGTACCATAAATAGGCCGTTTCTGCTAGTCCTGTAAGGATTTGCAATCTGATACGTCTTACACTCTGTAACGATATTAGCTATACTATTCCGTATGAATAAACACATCGTATCAATGCTTACCCTCGGTGTTGTGCTTGGTGGGTCTGTTGCCCCAGCATCTGCCAGAGAGGGAGAAGCTCGTCAGGAGCGCCAGGAGGTGCGTAGCGAAGTGAGAGAAAAAGTCGA
This sequence comes from Minisyncoccota bacterium, assembly GCA_017992005.1. Lineage (GTDB taxonomy): Bacteria > Patescibacteriota > Minisyncoccia > 2-02-FULL-40-12 > GWA2-44-9 > JAGOPO01. Next base: position 4,357 of record JAGOPO010000029.1, on the reverse strand, counting down.
CGCAAAGAAGCAGGAGCTTCGAGCGAAGTTAGATGAAAAGAAGACCACGCAACAGAAAGAGCGCCTCACGAAATTCTGGAAGAATTCCGCGGAGCGTCTTCAGAAACTCATCAATCGCGAAAAAGAACTCGCAAAGAAAAACACAGAGCGATTGGCAAAGTTCAAGGCAGCTGGTAAGGACACGACGAAGCCAGATGCACTTATGGTGACCGCTAATGCGGCAATCACAGCCGCTCAATCGGCGCTCGATGCAGCGAAGGTGTCGTTGGCGCAAATGGTGACGGATGGCAAGACGAATGCCGAGCTCACCACTGCGACACGCGAAATTCATAAAACGGTCACCGATAAGATTCGCGATGCTCACAAGTCACTCGTGGATGTGATTGTGGCTACTCGCGGCATGTCGAAAGTTGCTACGCCAACACCGACAGCGACTCCGTAATCACGTATGTCGTTGCAATTGGAAGAGCGCTTTCTTGCGGCCTATGATGAGCACGCTGACGCCATCTTCCGATTTTGCTATGCCCAAACCGGACAACGTGATCTTGCACTCGATCTCATGCAAGACACGTTCGTCCGGGCATGGAAGCACCTACAACGAGGCCGAAGTGTTCGTCTCATGCGGCCCTTTCTCTATTCGACGGCTCGAAACGCGCTCATTGATTATAGTCGCAAGGCAGTGGCGCAGTCCCTAGATAGCATGCACGAGGAAGGATTTGAAATCGCAGATGCACACGCCATCGATCCCCTTCTGGCGGCAACGAATCAGCACGTCATTGGCATGGTGCAGCAGCTCGATCCAATGTATCGCGATGTGGTGTCGATGCGCTTTCTTGATGAGCTTATGCCGCGTGAGATTGCAGTCATTACAGGAGAGAAGGAATCGGTTATTTCAACTCGGATCACTCGCGGACTAGAGCAGTTGAGAGTATTACTTCACGTATGACAATTCCAGATAATTTTATTGCAGAGTACAAACGTATAACCCTTACCCCGAAGGAGCGTTCTGTCGTGCGGTCCCGACTGCGCGCATTCGCTCTTTCGAATCGTCCCATGAACGGATTTTTTTCACAGGCAGTTGGATGGGTCGGACGTCATAGTATTGCGGCCCTTGTTGGTGGTCTTGTTATCGCTGGCAGCGCAACCGGAGTGTCGGCACAATTCGCAGATCCCGGGGATGCATTGTATGATTTTCGCGTAGCAGTGAATGATCGTATTGAGACATCGCTCATTCGAGATGACGAGCAGCGTCTGGATGTCGAAATGGAGCACATGCAACGCATGATTGATGATGAAGACGGCGTGCGTGATCAGGGGCTTGCTTCCGATACAGAAGAAGACGAAACGGAGGATATCAAGGACCAATCGGATGATTCTACGGATGAGAACTTAGAAAATGAACTGGATGACCTCAATGAGCATTTGAACCTCGAGGATGGATCCCGAACGGAGCTGGAAGAGTAGCGATTTCCGTGCTATAGTCGACCGGCTTCCAGTAGTCATTTCGCCGCAATGACGGGCCGTAGTATACCGGTCGTACGCATGATTCGGGTTCATGAAGACCGAGTTCGATTCTCGGCGGCCCGACTGATAATCAAAAGACCCCATTGTGGGGTCTTTTGATTGGTATGCAGGATTAGCCGACTTAACTATTGCCGTTTGCTTCTTCTAGTTTCTTGAGGGACTCCTGCAAATCATTGAAAGCTTGAACTTCAGTGTAATATTTTTTCCGCAACGCATCTATGGTTGTCTTGCTGGCTATGATATTCGGATCACTCTCTATGCGGTCATGCACTTCTTGAACTTTCTTTTGACCGCGCTTTAATTCATTTACTGCAATACCAACCTTTTCACTCCCAGTGATTTTAGGAAGATCTGCGTAGTCCACGCTATCACTTCTGAGGCGAGCTGGATTTATACCATACCAATCAAAGCTCTGCGAAGAAGCCATATTTGCTACATCCTCATCTGAGAGTCTTTCGATGGTGCGAATAACTGTTCGGAATCTTTCCTTATCGGAGGTATCCGTTATTGCGGCAAGTATTTTATTTAAGTTTTCTAAGCCCGCTCTTTTGTTCGGTATGAGAGCAGCCAAAATATCTTCAGGAGTTCCAATATTTCCCCTTACCTCATATCCCTTTTCTTTCTTTATTGCTTCGATTGCATCATCGGTTTCGTCTATTTGTCTTCCTATCTCTTCGATAGCCAGCTGATGCGCTTCCATTTCTTTCTGTAATTGTTCAACTTCTGCTTGCTTGTTGCCAGATTCAGGAGAAGATTGTTGCGCTGCTTCTTGAGTAACTTCAGTCTTTCCCAGGATTTCCGCTCTAAGTTGAGCGACTCGGGCTTCGCGCTGCTGCTCGACTTCAGTTGATTCAGCCGTTGATTCTTGCTGGTTGTTAGCCGCTACACTCTCGGGTGAATCTATCGGCTTCGGCTGTATTTCTACTGGAGGCGGTGTTGATGGTGATTCAATTCCCATAGATTAATTAATTACCTGCTGGATGAGATTATTGTCCTACTTTAATATTTTGAATACAAGGTTCAAAACTACACGTAGTACTTTTTCATGCGCTCTTGCTCGTCGTCGTCGAGGGCTTTTTTGATGCGCTCCAGTGCGCTAGCGAGTTCTTCGGGAGATTTTGCATCGAGCTTCTTTGCGCGCTTGAGGAGCGCTTCTTTCTCGTTGAGCGTTGGGTCATCGAGCACTTCCGCCAACAGCGAATTGAGGATGAGGCCAAGTTTCGGGCCAGGTGGCATCGCGAGTGCTTCCATAATTTCCTTCCCGTCGACGTTGAGCATTTTCACCGAGATGGCATCGTGGCTCACTTTGTCGATCATGTATTTGAGGTGGCGAAGTTTGTAGGGCACTGCCTTGGGCGTGCCTGATCCGATGCGATCCCCCTCTCGCAGGCGAAGGAGGTCATCGATGTTTTCGAGCCCGACATTTGCGATGAGTCGTCGTACGGATGACTCCGTCACTTCACCGACGCTGTAGTAGAACATGTGATAGCGCACCAGAAGGGCGACTTTTTCGCTTAGCTCTTTTGGATACTTGAGTCGCTCCATAATGAGCTTGGTCATATTACCACCAACCGCGTCATGGGCGTAGAAGGTGCAGTGTCGTCCCTGTCCCCGCTTGGTGCGAGGTTTGCCGACATCGTGCAAGAGGCACGCCATGCGAACGGCGAACGAATACTTTTTTTCAGACGCATATTTCATGGTGCGCAGATTGTGCTCCCAGACGGAATAGATGTGGTGCAGATTTTGCTCTACGCCAAGGCCCTCACGCAATTCGGGGATAATATGCTTCAGAAGACCAACATCTTCGAGAAGTTGAATCCCCTCGAATGCTCGCGAGGTGTCGATGATTTTGGTGAGCTCGTCGCGCACGCGCTCCATCGAAATATCTTTCAGCGAGTCGGCGTGCGTCGTGATTGCTTTGAGCGTTTCATCTTCAATCGCAAAATTCAGCGAAGTTGCAAATCGTACCGCTCGCATCATGCGCAGGGCATCTTCCTCGAAGCGATCCGTCGCCTTCCCTACCGCTCGGAGTGTGCGTGCGGTGATGTCGGCTTGGCCGTTGTAGGGATCGACGACGTCGCCATTCTGGCGAACTGCAATGGCATTCACGGTAAAATCACGACGTGATAAATCCTCCTCGACGGTGTCGGCAAATGCGATGGCGTCGGGGTGGCGCTTATCGGTGTAGTCGCTTTCAGTGCGAAATGGCGTCACCTGTACGGTGCGTACAATGGGATCATCGTCGCGCGTTTTGATGGTAACGGTGCCGAACGCATTATCGTAGAAGTGATCCGGGAAGAGCGCTTGAATTTGCTCAGGGCGAGCACTCGTGGTGATGTCCCAATCGGTTGGGTGGTTGCCCATGAGGCGATCGCGAACGCAGCCCCCTACTATATATGAAGGGTGCCCTGCATCTTCGAGGGTAGAGAGAATCTCGGCGACTTTCGGATGAATTTCTAACATGCTGATGTGTGCCCCCGAAAGGAATCGAACCTCCATCGTACCCTTAGGACGGGTCTGCTCTATCCGTTGAGCTACGGGGGCGACGGATGAATGAAGTACCTTGCTAGGGTACATTTTTTGTGATATTTTTTCAAACGCATTGGGCCTCCTATGAGCACATATTGGGCCTAACGAACGCTTGGGCCCATAGTGAAGCGGTATCACGCATCCATGGCATGGATGAAGTCGGGGTTCGACTCCCCGTGGGTCCACCAAATTTGATTTGCATCAGAATTGACCGCGCCCGCGCCAAAGGCGCGGGCTTGGGCTGGCATTTCCGCCAAGAAATTCCAAGGGGTTTTGAATTCCGCCAAAAGCATTCCCGCCGAAA
>JAGOPO010000013.1 GCA_017992005.1 Minisyncoccota bacterium | reverse complement strand
GGAGGAATGAAGCGTCGGAACCAAAACCAAAAATTTTCCTTTCCATTTTTTGCCGGCTCCCCCCACACCCCCCGCCGAAAAAGGAATTGTAAGGACATTTTTGGTTTTGGGATCGCGACCGAAGGGAGCGTGCGAGGCGCAAGTGTCATTTGTCAAAATCCTGCGGATTTTGTCCGAAATACATTCGAACTTCGTCCAATACACACCGCCAGTCGTATTTTGCAATTGCAAGTAAGGAGTGCGTATGAGAATCGGCTTGAGACTGTTGTGTGTGGTCGCGTTGTGCGGGGTAGCTGCATCACGGGTGCGTGCGCAAGATTATCCTGCCCCCATTGGCTACGTCAATGACTTCGCACAGCTCTTGTCGGTGGCGGAGCGTGACAAGCTCAACAGCGAGCTGGCCGCCTTCGATGCGAGTATGTTGTGCCAAATTGTCGCTGTGACGGTACCGAGTCTGGAGGGCAAGATCATCGATGCCTACACACTCGGTCTTGCGAGACATTGGGGTGTGGGTAGTCGTCGCAATAATTGCGGGATTGTGGTGCTGATGTCGCCGAAGACGCGAGAGATTCGCGTCGAAGTAGCAAAAGGACTTACGAACACGCTCACGACACAGCGAGTGGCGAAGCTGATTTCCGTGGTGTTTGTCCCGCGATTTCGAAACCAGCAATGGTACCTCGGATTTTATGAGGGTATCGATGCTCTGAAGTTCTTGGTGGCTCAAGATCGAGAGCTTCGATAGGTAGGCTCATCCGCGCTCACAGCGCGGATTTTTTTATATGGTAGATGTGCTATGATGGCTCTCCAAATACTAACAACATACTAATGTCACTACGAATCAAAGTTATTCTAGCCAGTGTCCGTGAGGGTCGGTTTGGAGCGCATGTTGCGCCATGGTTTATGGAGCACGCAAACGCCGTCAAAGGTGTAACCTTTGAGCTTGTTGACCTCAAGGAGTATCAGCTTCCAATGTTTGCTGAGAAAGTTTCACCAGCCTATGTGCCCGGAGACTATGGCAAGCCAGAGGTGGACCGTTGGGCAAAGGTAATCGCTGAAGCGGATGGTTTTGTAATGATCACCCCTGAGTACAATCATGGCTACCCATCATCATTGAAAAACAACATCGACTATCTCGCAAAGGAATGGAACAAGAAGGCTATTGGCTTTGTTGGCTACGGTTCAACGGGTGGTGCGCGCGTAATCCAGCAGTTGCGTAGCGTTTCCACAGAGCTACAGATGGCACCCATACGTGCCAGCGTGCATATTATGAACCCATGGTTCATGACGGAAGCGGACGGATCATTGAAGCCTGGCGCGCTCGCTCCTTATGATGCCAGCGCTACTGCGATGATTGAGCAGCTCGTGTGGTGGGCGACAGCACTCAAGAACGCGCGAGAGCAGAAGTAAGCTTAACCGTGTGCTAGGACGATAGCCGATACGGTGCGTGCGCCGGCAGATTTGAGCGCGCGAGCGCAATCATCGAGCGTCGCACCTGTGGTCGCTACGTCGTCGATGAGGACAATGTCGCGATTGAGAATGGCGGCATTTTCCGGTGCGGTGAACGCTCCTTCTATATTCGTGAAACGCTCGCTTCGATGAGACTGTTTTGCCTGTTGATGCGTCGCGCGAGAGCGGATGAGTGATGTGATATCCAGGGGCATTGCAATCGTGGCGGTGAGTCGGCGAGCGAGGAGCTCTGCTTGATTGAATCCTCGTTCACGGATGCGTGTGCTATGAAGGGGGACGGGGATGAATAGGGGGTTGCTGCCGCACAGTCGACGTGTGGTGTGTCGAAGCGCGAGCAGGTCGCACATGCGATCTGCGAGTGGGGCCGCGAGATCGCGAACGCCGCGATACTTGAGCGCATACACAAATGATTGGACGGTTGGCGTGAGCGATGTGGCGATGTGGAGTGAATCCAAATACCGAAAACGAAGTCTGCTTGGAGCTGGTGCTACAAACGACCGGAGGCACCTAGCGCAGGCGACCGACGAGCCTTGGCCGCATGCGCTACAGCGATGCGGCCAGAGCAGCTCAATAAGAAATATAGTGAAGCGATGAAGGTAGTCCACAGAATCAGCGGGTATGGCTGTGTGCGTGGTATACTTTATTTACGTATGGCCTTCAACCTATTTCGTTTTCTTGGCGTCTTCAAGCCGAAAAATAAGATTGGCATTGATATTGGCACATCCTCGATCAAGATTGTGGAATTGAGCCAAGAGGGTGGCAGGTGGCGCCTGGAAAACTATGGCGTCTACGAGTTACATTCGGAAGGTGGTGTCGCAGATACGACACAGTCAATCATGGAGCTTCCTGATGCGGAGATCGTCAAGGCAATACAAACGATTCTTGCAACATCAGGCATGAAGAGCCGACAGGGGGTGGCTTCTGTCTCATCATCTGCGACGTTTGCCACAGTAATCGAGATGCCCTATACAACTGAAGAGGAGCTCGCGAAGACGATTCCATTTGAGGCACGAAAATATATTCCCGTACCGATTGATCAGGTGGTGTTGGACTGGTCGCTCGTAGGAGTCGCGGGGGATACCAGCGCATCTGCTACTACCGATCTTGCGACTACCCCGGCAGGTGCAAACGTCATCGTGGAGGTGTTTCTGGCTGCAGTGCCGAAAGATGAAACCGCTCGCTATCAACGTATTCTTCGTGCGGCGGGCATCGATTTGCTGGCGCTTGAGCTAGAAAATTCGAGTCTCACGCGTGCCTTATTGGGAAATGATTTGTCATTGACCGCTATTGTGAACATCGGTGGGAGAAGCTCTACGATTGTCATCGTCAATAAAGGTTATGAGCGCCTCGGGCTCAACTACGAGATCGGAGGGTATGAGATGACCAAGGCAATCGCGGCGGCATTGGGAGTGAGCGAAGATGAAGCGGAGACTCTCAAGCGCACACAGGGTCTCCTCGACTCGCCGAACAACAAAGTGCGGGCAGCCATGATGCCCTTGGTGGACATGATGGTGTTTGAAACTCGCAAAACCATCGAATCATACGAGCAATCAAAAAATCAAAAGATTGGGCGTATTGTTCTGGCGGGAGGGCTCGCGAATACGCCGGGACTGGCGCAGTACGTTAAGGATCGTATTGGGCGAGAAGTTTTTATTGGCAATGTGTTCGCGCGGCTCTTGTATCCTCCTGAATTAGCGCCGCTCACGCAGGCATTAAGTAATACGATTTCAGTTGCAGTGGGCGCTGCGATGCGGGAGACGTGATATACTTTTGATACCGAGAAATGCCATATAAAGGAGAGGTACAATTATTGCCAGAATCTGAGCGTCGACCGACGTTGAGTTCGTATACGAGTGGCAATTCTTATTTCTATGCAGCTCTTGTCACGCTCATACTCGCGCTTGTTGCGACCGCTATTCTCGCAACGTACAAGAAGAGTCTCACTGATGCGATCGATGATGTTCGATCAAAAATCGTGGCGGGCGATGAGAGTAGAAATAGAAAACAAGAGCAAGAGCTCATTGCAGCATCGAAGCAATCCAAGATTATGAGCCAATTGCTCGAAAGCAAGCTCTATTGGTCGCAGGCACTCACAAAGCTGGAAAAAATGACGCAAACGTCGGTGCAGTATTCGAGCATTAATGCCAACGCTGAAAAGGGTACCATCGACTTTAAGGCATCGGCTGATAGCTACACCACGGTTGCTCGACAGCTCGCATCATTTACGAATTCAGCCGATATAAAAGACTTCACACTTGGGAAGCTTGAGGCGACGACATCCGGGCAGATTGAGTTTACGGGACAGCTCCTGATCGATACCAAGGAGATGCTGCTAAAGAAAAACGTACCGACCAAGCCATGAACGCAAAATCACTCTTTGGAGCATTCTCAGTTGCCATCGCCATATTTTTCGTATGGGTGTTCGTGGTTACGTCATGGGGTGAGATGCGTGCGCTGAAGACGTCGCTTGCCGAACACAAGCAGGTTCTCCTTGAGCGCACGGCGATCCTGGATTCGTTTATTGCTCAGCGTGCTGCGTATCAGAAAATAATGTCCAGCGGAGATGCAAAGAATTTTTTGGATCTCATACCTGCCAAGAAGAATACGCCGGAATTATTGTCGGCAGCACAGGCTATCGCCATCAATTCAGGGGTTCAGCTCAAGTCAATTCAATTTGGCGCTCAAGAATCAACCAAGGCGAGCGCGCCACAACCGTATATGACGATGACCATGATCATGGAAGGATCGGGGACCTATAGCGCTCTGCGATCCTATCTGGACAATGTCGAGACGTATGTGCGCGTGCTTGATGTGCGGTCGCTTGATATTTCGCCATCGCAGCAAGGGGGCTTGTTAACGTTTAAGATCGACGCAGTAACGTATTACATCAAGTAGCATGCCATCAACATCTGAAAATAGAGTCTTACCGCTCGTGATTATCGCCTTTGGATTTATCGCAGGTTATTTCTTTGCGTCAGGCTCTGATCCTGCGGCGGGTGTTGCGCCATTGGAGTCCAAATATCAAGTATCCGCGTTGCAGTCCCTTCGCGACGCTCGTATCGATACGGCGATCTTGAGCTCAACGGTTTTCCGGTCGTTGCGCGTATTTGGTACGATGCCCGTCATTCCGAATGCAGAAGGAAAGCGAAGTTTATTTGAGTAGATCGCCGCATGCCTGGAAAAATCCCACAAACGCTCGTACGAGAGCTCATTCGGACCAACCGCCTTACGCAAGCGGACGCCGATGCGCTTGTTGCGACGGCAACGAAAGAGCAAAAAGATATCGGATCCGCTCTGATTGAGGCAAAGATAATCTCCGATGCTGATCTCGCAAAGCTAAAAAGTGAACTCTACCGAATGCCTCTCATTGATTTGGCAAAGGTTGAGCCAGATCCCGACGCATTCAAGGAGATTAGTGAAGATGTTGCTGGCTTCTATCGTGTTGTTCCGTTTTCGATTGCCGATGGCATTCTGAAGACCGGAGTGCTCGACCCGGAAGATATCAATGCGCTCGAGGCCCTGAAGTTCATTGCGTCCGATAAGGGACTGAAGCTCGAGAAATACGTTATCTCGTACAAAGATTTCTCTGCAACGCTCAAGAAATTTAAATCCCTTTCGGGCGAGGTGGGGAAGGCGTTGCAGTCGATTGCCGACGAATCGCGAAAGGGCAGCAAACAAAATGAACCAGAGCTCGACTTATCGATGATTACGGCGGAGAGCCCGGTGACCAAGGTCGTTTCCGCGATCCTCAACTCGGGCATTGATAGCCGCGCGTCAGATATCCACTTGGAGCCATTTGATGATTTTACTCGTGCACGATTTCGTATTGATGGCGTCCTACAGACGGTGCTCAAGATTCCCAAGACGCTCCAGTCAGCGGTCGTGACGCGCGTAAAGATCCTATCAAAGCTCAAGATTGATGAGACACGCGTCCCACAGGATGGACGCTTTAGTATCATGCAAGGAAAAGTGAAGTACGATTTTCGTGTTAGCACTTTTCCGACCAAGGCTGGTGAAAAAGTGGTGATGCGTATTTTGGACCCGCTTTCTAGTCGAATCGATTTGGCGGGACTGGGAATCGCGGGGCGGAGTCGGGAGCTCTTGCAAGAAGCAATCGAGCGTCCGTACGGGATTATCCTCATCACAGGTCCGACCGGATCAGGAAAATCGACGACGATTGCTGGGATGCTCAAACAAATGAATACCGACGAGGTGAACATCGTCTCTCTTGAAGATCCTATCGAGTACTATATTGATGGCGTGAATCAATCGCAGGCTCATGAGGAGATTGGATATACATTCGCCAGTGGTCTGCGGTCTATTCTGCGTCAAGATCCTGATGTGATTATGGTGGGAGAGATTCGCGATCGAGAAACGGCTGGTCTTGCAGTGCAAGCAGCGCTTACGGGTCACGTGGTGCTCTCCACGCTCCACACCAATGATGCAATGGGTGTTATTCCTCGCTTGGTGGATATGGGTGTTGAGCGATACCTCATCCCTCCTGTATTGAGTCTCGCGGTGGCACAGCGTTTGATGCGACGTCTCTGTGAAACCTGCAAACTTCGCAGCGAGGCAACAGCCGTTGAGGCGGAGATTATTGAAGGCGCATTTGCGGGTATGCCCGTCGAGTATGTGAACACCTACAGAAAGCCCACCTATACACTCTCTCGACCCAACAAGAAGAGCGCATGCAAGGAGTGTGGCGGCAAGGCGTTTAAGGGTCGCATCGGAATCTACGAAATGCTCAAAATGACCGATGATCTTGAAAAAATCATTCTTGGCGACCTATCCGAGTCCTCGCTGCGCGCTGAGGCCACTCGGCAGGGAATGGTGACGATGTTCCAGGACGGTATCATGAAGGTCCTCGATGGGACGTGCTCGCTTGCTGAATTGCTCGAAGTCGCGCAGGGGGCTAAGAGTGATGATGAGCTAGCACCGTCTCTCCAAGAATAATCACGATGCAATTTTCTTATCGTGTAAAATCACCCGAAGGCAAGCTCATTGATGGAGTGATCGATGCTGCGGATGAGCGTGAGGCAATCGCTGAATTACAGGCGCGTGGCTTGGTTATCACTTCACTTCAGCCAGCTGGCAAAAGTATTTTTTCGGTCGATATCAATGCGATTCTCAATGCGCCCAAGACCAAAGATGTGGTTGTCTTTACGCGACAGCTTTCTACGTTGGTTGAAGCTGATATGCCACTTGCGGAGAGTATGCGGACGTTGGCGCTGCAAAGTGAGAACGTTGTTTTTTCGCGCGTCATCTCTGAAATCGCCAATGACCTTGAAGGAGGCATGCAGGTGTCGGCCGCGTTCGCTGAGCATCCGAAATTGTTTAGCCAGTTCTTCGTCAAGCTTGTTCGCTCTGGAGAGGCTTCGGGTCGACTCCAACAATCTCTTACGTATCTAGCAGAGTACCTCGAGCGAAGTCAGGCAATCACCAGCAGAGTCCGCAATGCAATGGCGTATCCTGTGTTCGTTATTGTCGCCATGCTTGCCGTTGGGCTTATTATGATGCTGTATGTACTTCCGCAGCTTCTGGTGATTTTTAAAGATGCAGGAACAATAAGTCTTCCCGTTACGACGCGCGCGCTCATATGGCTGACCGACTTTGTAAACCAGTACGTACTCGTCATTCTCATGTACTGTACGGTTGCCGTGGTGGGTGTGTGGCAGTGGATTAAAACGACGGAGGGGCATTTGTGGTTTGATAAAATGAAGATACGCGTGCCGGGTATTGGCGTTATTCTCAAGTCGGTCTACCTGGCCCGCATCGCCGAAAACCTTTCCACGCTCATCCGATCCGATATTGCGATCCTCGATGCGCTTCGCATCACCGCGGATATTGTGGATCACGATGAATATCGGGACATTTTGTTGCACGCAGAAGAAGAGGTGAGGGGCGGCGGCACTATCTCGAGTGTATTGCGACAGTATCGCTCGCAGGTGCCCGCAATGATGTCGTCGATGATTGCGATCGGAGAGCGAACAGGTAAGATAGATACGATGCTCGGGCATGTGAGTCAGTTTTATCGCACAGAATCAGAGAATAGGCTTGATAGCATCACTTCGTTGATCGAACCTGTATTGGTTGTGGTACTCGGTATTGGTGTGGCGCTGCTTGTCTCGAGCGTCCTGCTTCCCATGTATTCTCTCTCGGGTGTGGGATGATGTTGATAACCCGGCTGTATGATCTACAGCAAGAGGGGTATAGTAGTAACGTATTTAATTTGAAACTCGAATGAAACAAATATTAAGCCTCAGTCGGAAGGACGGTCAGAGCGGATTCACGCTTGTTGAATTATTGGTGGTTATCGCAATCATTGGTATTTTGGCGACGTTGGTGCTACTGCAGTTGAGCGGCGCTCGTGCAAAAGCTCGCGATACTCAGAAGATGGCAGCTGTCAATCAGGTGCGTACCGCTGTTGAGGCGTATATGGACGACAACGCAGGAGCTCCTCCAGTTGCCGCAACGTGGGCAGCGCTTTGCGGAATCCTGAAGCCAAACTATCTTTCCAGCTGTCCTGACCTGACGGGGCTTGGTTACGCGTATACGCCCACAAAGTTTCTCGTGTCTGCTGAGTTAGAGACGCGGTCTGCGTCTCTCGATGCTGATTCCGATACAGATGCAACTGCATATACCGGAGGGAATGCAAAGATTGATGGTGGGACTGAGGCAGCTTCCGGAGCGTCGTGCTCTGCTGCTGCGGACTGCTATTACGACCAGGGCAACTAAATGTGTCGCCCCAGAAGACCCGCGAAAGCGGGTCTTCTGCTGAAATAGACATAGTAATTGCATGATCAATTCAAGAAATAACAATTTCGGCTTTACGCTTGTTGAATTATTGGTGGTTATCGCAATCATTGGTATTTTGGCGACGTTGGTGTTGTTGCAGTTGAGTGGTGCTCGAGCAAGGGCGCGAGATACCCAGAAGGTTGCGATAGTGAACCAGGCAAGAACTGCGGTAGAGCAGTATTCCAACGACAAGGGCCACGCTCCTGCGGCGGCATCATGGACAGAGTTGTGTGACTTGCTACATCCGATCTATCTCAGCTCATGCCCGTCGCTGTCTGGATTGTCGTATGCTTATCTCGGAAAGAAATTTCAGATAGCTGCTGAATTGGAGCGAAGGCTAACGGTTCTTGACGGGGATAGTGACTTTGACGCGGTGACCGCAGGTTATAGCGGTGTGCCGGTGAATGGAGAAATGGAAGATGAGCTCGGAGCAGAGTGTCCTCGCGTCGACGACTGTTACTACGATTTCGCAAATTAGAAGGTGCTATACTATAGAGCATGACGGGTATATCACTCGGAATTCTCGGGTTGCTTCTCGGAAGCTTTTTGAGCGTGCTTCTAGCGCGGTGGCCTCACTGGCGAGGCGTTGCGACGGGTCGCTCTGCGTGCCCTGTGTGCCACCACGAATTGGCGTGGTACGATCTTATTCCCTTGGCGAGCTGGCTGTCGACGCGCGGCGCGTGTCGCTACTGCTTTACTCCGATTTCACGGTGGTATCCTGCGCTTGAATTGACGATGGCCGTGGTGCTGGCAAGTTACGGATGGTTGTTCGGTGTTGCGACATGGTGGGGCGCGATTGATGTAGCGATTCTATTTCTGCTTGTTTCATTGTTTTTCTTCGACGTGCGCTACCATATGCTCCCGGACGCACTTACGCTACCGCTAGTTGTGATTGCTATCGGGAGGATTGCGCTATTTCGTAGCGATTTGCTCATCAATGCGCTCGCCATGGGCGTGTGTCTAACGGCATTTTTTGGACTGCTGTACCTTCTTACCCGAGGGCGTTCGTTGGGGTTTGGTGATGTGAAACTCGCATGCGCTATGGGTGTGCTCTTCGGATTCCCCATGGCGATCGGCGTAACCCTCATCGCGATTTGGAGCGGCGCGGCTATTGGGGTTGGTATGATGATGCGAAAATCGGCCACCATGAAGACGGCGCTGCCATTTGGGGCGTTTTGGGTTGTTGCCGCTTTGGTGACCTTGTTTATGCCAGGTCCGGTGGCATTTTTGAGTGGGCTGCTAATCCCGGTCCTCCCATGAGCGACGAGCGAGGTTTTACGCTGGTTGAAATGCTCACGGTACTCACTATTATTATGGTGAGTACGATATTCATGATGAGAAGCTTTTCTCGAGCACGCGTAGATCTTGATCAAGCGCGTTCGATAGTAACCGAGGCGATTCGCGATGCGCAGTCGCGTGCATTTACGAGTGCCCAATTAAACGGATCTCATCGATGTGGATATGGTATCCATTTTGAACAGACGAGATATGTGTTGTATGCGGGGCCGGTCGCTGATGAAACCTGCGCAGCGCAGGATCCGTCATACGACAGCGAAGATGACGAGGATGTTCGCGTTGTTACGTTTCCCGGCAATACTTTTGAGCTGGTGGGGGTTCCGTTTGATGTCTTTTTTGTGCCACCTGATCCGACAACGTATGTCTGTTTGAGTGGCAACTGCACCACGCCCGTACAAAATACACTCGTTTTTCGAAGGGTTGGCGCTTCATGTACCGCACTCGCCCCAACGGATGAGTGTCGAATGTTGTATGTTTCAAAAACTGGCCTCATCTCTACGGAGTAACAGCGCGCGCGGATTTACCCTTATTGAGGTGCTCATCGCACTCGCTCTTTTATCGACGGCGCTGGTGCCGACATTTATGCTCGCAGGTAACTCTCTCCAATTGGCGGCGAGAATCAAGAACTCACTTATTGCCTCCAACCTTGCCCAAGAAGGGGTAGAGGTTGTGCGTTCGATTCGAGATAGCAACTGGTACACTGGAGTTGCCTTTACTGCGGGACTTACTTCGTGTGAAGTTGAGTGTACGGTGCAATACAATAGTACAGCGCTCATTCTCAGCACCTACAATGGTGCTCCGTTGAAGCTTGATAGCTCATCGGGGTTGTACCAATATAGCACCGGTGATCCAACGCCTTTTCGAAGAAAGATAGTGGTGACACCTATCGTTGCTACTCCCGTGACACAGATACGAATTCAAAGCATCGTGACCTGGACCGAGCAGCGATCGGGCGTGGAGAAGTCAATTACCGTTGAGTACACGATTTTTAATTGGTTCTAATATCATATGAACACACAGGACGTACGAGGATTTACGCTCGTTGAGGTGCTGATTGCATCAACATTGTTTGCGATTGTGCTCATCGCGGTTACGCAGATTTTCTCCGATGCACTTGCACTTCAAAAGCGCTCAGCCGGATATCAGGCAATGCAAGATACCGCTATGGTTGTTTTCGAGGGTATCGCTCGCGAAGTGCGTGTCAGTACGGTGACATCGCCTGCGGGGTGTGCTACGTCGCTTACGATGGATCATCCTGTGCATGGTGCGCTGGAATATACCTACGATGCCAATGCGAAGCAATTAACACAGACAAAAAATGGTGCGACGTCGACAATCACACCAGCCAACGTCTGGATCACGAATATGTCATTTTGTAGTGCGGGTAACGGTCTTGATAATTCACCGACGCGGGTAACGATCCCGATGACGTTGCAATCGGCGGACGGGGAGAATGTGAGCGCCTCGACTATTTCGCTACAAACGACCATTATATCTCGCGATAGCACAGAGGAGCTAAGCAATTAATCATGAACATCTTCGACACGAATCAGCGAGGCTCAATTCTCATTTATACGTTACTGACAATGTCTGCGATGTTGGCGATTGGAATATCGATGACGGGAATATTCATCGGTCGTCTTGAGCGCTCACGGGGCGCACAGGATTCGATGATAGCGATGTACGCTGCCGATAGCGCATCGGAGCGTTGTCTCTACGAGGCTCGAAAGGGTGTGCAGCAATCATTCTCGTTGCCGAGCGGCGCATCGATCGTTATTACTAGTGGTGTGACGCCGGTAACCGCTTCGTGTACGTCGCTGTCGTCGGGTACGTTCACGTTCCGCGCTGTAGGGACGTACAACGGAGTGAGTCGTGCTCTGGAAATCGCACAGTAGTCGCGTTACAGTAGAGTCGTATGGATAGCACTCCCGCTCGCGAACGAATCGAAAAGCTGCGTACGCTCATTGAGCGCTATCGCTACGCGTATCATGTGCTCGACCAGAGTGAGATTTCAGATGACGCACTCGACTCCCTGAAAAAAGAGCTCGTCGAGTTGGAGGCGAAGTATCCTGAATTAATTACGACTGACTCGCCAACGCAACGTGTTGCTGGTGCGGTGCTGGAGGGTTTTAGCAAGGTTGAGCATCCAGGCCGGATGATTTCGCTCAACGATGTTTTTTCGGAAGCGGAATTTCGTGCCTGGCTCGAACGATTGGAGAATTATCTCGGTCATTCGTATGAAGGCGATTTTTACTGCGACCTGAAGATGGATGGATTAGCTATTGAGCTCCGCTATGAGCGCGGGCTATTAGTGCAGGCATCAACGCGAGGGGATGGCATGATAGGTGAAGATGTGACACAGAATATTAAAACGATAGACGCAATTCCACTTCGACTTCGTGATGCCTCTACGGTGCCCGCCGTGGTGCTGGTGCGCGGTGAGGTTTTTTTGAAAAAAAGCGAGTTTGCACGCATCAATCGTCAGTCCGAGGCCGACGGCGATAAGGCATATGCGAATCCTAGAAATCTCGCAGCAGGTGCAGTGCGTCAACTCGACCCTGCAGTAACTGCGGGACGGAAGCTATCGTTTTACGGGTACTCGGTTGTCGGTGATGATGGTGCATATGGTGGGTCGTTTGCGACGCATCGTGATGAGTATACTGCTTTGCGAGAGTGGGGAATTCCAACGAATCCTCACGGAGTTACCGCGTCATCGATTGGTGATGTGCTCGCGTTCTATCAGCGTTGGCAGGAAGGTCGCGACGCACTCGACTATGAATTCGATGGTACGGTCATTTCGATCAATAGTAATGACGTCTATCGATCCGCGGGAGTCGTTGGCAAAGCGCCCCGTGGAGCGGTGGCGTTCAAGTTCGCCCCACGGCAGGCGCAGACCATCATTGAGGACATTTTTGTTCAGGTGGGGCGTACGGGGGTTTTGACGCCGGTTGCTGCTCTCAAGCCGGTGACTATTGGGGGCACGGTCGTTACCCGTGCAACGCTTCATAATATGGACGAGATTGAGCGGTTGGGGGTCTTGATTGGCGACACCGTCATTGTCGGTCGCGCTGGTGATGTGATCCCAGATATCTTATCGGCGTTGCCAAGCTTGCGCACGGGGCGCGAGCGACCATTCGTGATGCCTCATGTCTGTCCTGCGTGTGAGCAGCCAGTCGTGCAAGCTGAGGGCCAAGTTGCGTATCGATGTGTGAATGCAGAATGTCCATCTAAGAAACGAGAGGCGCTGTATCATTTTGTGAGTCGACACGCATTCAATATTGATGGTGTTGGTCCGAAGATTTTAGATGCGCTTCTTGATGCGGGTATCATACAGGACGCCGCTGATTTGTTTACCTTGAAAACTGAGGCGCTCCAGAATCTCGATCGATTCGCCGAGGCATCAAGTCGCAATGTGGTTGCGGCAATCGATGCCCGCCGTCGCATACCGTTGCATCGCTTCATATACGCCCTTGGTATCGAACATGTTGGCGAAGAAACAGCGCGAACGTTGGCTTCTCATTTCCAAACGATGGACGGGCTTGCTGGCGCATCATCGGAAGATCTAGTGATGATTCGTGATGTGGGCCCTGTGGTATCGAAGAGTATCTCGCACTGGTTTTCGTTGGCGCACAACAAGCGGTTGCTTCAGAAGTTTTTGCACGCTGGTCTCATCGTAGAATCTCAAGAGCGTGAGCAGGTAGGGCCGTTATCGGGGAAGACATTTGTGGTGACCGGTTCGCTCGATGGCATGAGTCGAGATGAGGCAAAAGATGCGATTCGCTCGCTGGGAGGTACGATTAGCGAGTCAGTCTCGAAGAAGACGTCCTATGTCGTTGCAGGCGATGCACCTGGTTCGAAGCTCGACAAGGCACACTCACTTGGTGTGACGGTACTCGACGAAAGCGCATTCAAGCAGGTCCTTGTTGAGGCCAAGAAATAGTGGTATAATAAATACTTCTGCGATAGGAGGTTTGCATGCAGGTGCCGCGATGGCTTGAGCCGATATTGCATTTCTTTGTCTGGCTCGTTCGTCCGAAGTACCTTGTTGGTGTGTTTCCGGTTTGCATTGACGATCACAATCGAGTGCTACTCATCAAGAAGCGACTGGGTGCCGCCACTGGTTGGCAACTCCCCGGGGGAGGCAAGGAGTACGGCGTTTCATTGGAGGCCCAAGCATGTCGTGAGCTCCATGAAGAAACGGGTCTCGTTGCGGCTGAATCCGACTTGCGTTTTATCTCGATGCGGTGCGTTGAGCGATACCGAGATGTGAATGTCGTCTATCTCGTTACCAGGTGCTCCGGTACTCCGAAGCCGGTCGATGTGCTGGAGATAGAAGAGGCACAATGGGTCCCGTTCGATGAGGCGCTGCGAGTGCTCCATCCTGATCATGTGACGCTCTTTTCGGAGGTCCTCTCTGTCTGGTATCGAACACAGCTGGAGTTTTCCTAGTGTCGTCGTATACTACGGTAGACGGTGTGGCGAAGAACAACGCGCAGGGCCCGAAAACCCTGTAATCAGTGGGCTGCAACTCCCACTCACCGTCTCCATACCCCCGACGTCGTTCGGGGTTTTATTTTGCGAACATACTTTATATCGGCTCATTTCCATGCTAGGATGACACATATGCTCACTGACGAAGAGGTACAACACATCGCCAAACTCGCACGCATCGAGCTAACTCCAGAATCGCACGAACACATGAAGCGCGATCTTGCGAGTGTACTTGAGTACATTGCGCTGCTTGATGGCGTCGACACGTCGGGCGTTGAGCCGCTCTATCAGGTGACGGGACTTCAAAATCAAACAAGACCCGATGAGTATCGCGGTGACTTTACGGTAGATGAAGCAATGCTCGAGCGTTTGATTGACCAAGCGCCTGAACATCAAGATCGAATGATCAAGGTGAAATCAATTAAAGCAAAATGAAGGATCTTGGATTTACTATTGCGAGTGCGCGAGAAGCTTTTGCAAAAGGGGAGCTCACACCTGAGCGACTTTTCGAGCACTACCAACGACGAATCGCCGAAAACAATAACGAGCTCAACGCGTATCGCCCTGGAGCATTTGTATACACACCGCCAGCACGCGACACCTCTGTGCTTACCGGTATTCCATATGCGCTCAAGGACAATATGCTGGTTGCTGGCACCATCGCGACTGGCGGATCTCGAATACTTGAAAACTACGTGAGCGCCTACGATGGCACCGTATTTAAGAAGCTCAATGCTGCTGGTGCGCAACTATTAGGCAAGACGAATATGGACGAGTTCGCCATGGGTTCATCGGGTGAAAATAGCGCCTTTGGGATCGTTCGTAATCCATGGGATACTACGCGCGTTCCGGGAGGGAGTTCAGCGGGATCTGCAGCGGCTGTCGCAGGGGATCTTTGCGTGTTTTCTCTCGGCTCTGATACGGGCGGATCAATTCGTCAGCCCGCTGCGTTGTGTGGTGTTGTGGGGATTAAGCCAACCTATGGCCGCGTATCGCGTCATGGCCTGATGTCGCTTGCCTCATCGTTGGATCAGATCGGCACGTTTACCAAGACGGTTCGCGATGGTGCGCTTGTGCTGGCGGAGATTGCTGGGCATGACCCACTCGATCTCACGACGGTGCCTCGGGATGTGCCTGATTATAGCGAATCGCTCGAGCGCGATATTACTGGACTTCGCATCGGTATACCCGAGGAGTATTTTGGTGAGGGACTGGAGCCTGAAGTGCGTCGATGCGTTGAGGATGCCATCGAAAACCTCAAAAAGCGCGGTGCGGTGATTGTCCCAATTTCATTGCCTCACAGTAAATATGCGCTTGCCGTGTACTACATCGTTCAGCCATCCGAATGTGCTGCAAATCTTTCACGATATGACGGTATTCGATATGGCTACCAATCACCCAATGCCACATCCTTGCTTGAGGTGTACACCAAGAGTCGTACCGAGGGCTTGGGCGCTGAGCCAACGCGCCGCATTATGCTCGGCACGTATGCGCTATCGGCTGGTTATTTTGATGCATATTATATGAAGGCGCAAAAAGTTCGCGCACTGATTAAGCAGGACTTTGATCGTGCGTTTGAAAAAGTTGATGTCATCGCGGGTCCAACATCACCCTCTGTTGCGTTCAAGCTCGGAGAGAAGTCTTCCGACCCGCTTTCGATGTATCTTTCTGATATCTATACGGTGCCCGTGAATTTGGCGGGTGTTCCTGCGTTGTCGGTTCCGTGTGGACTTGGTGGTCAATCAAAAATGCCGGTCGGGTTACAGCTCATTGGAAACGCATTTCAGGAGGCGACTATTCTTACTGTTGCATGGCACGTCGAGCAGTCTAGCACTTCTCACGAATGATCTACGAGACAATTCCTGACATCGTTGTTGCATCGGTTCGTTCCGTGTATCGGGCAACGAATATTGACGTGAGCTTTCATGCGCCAGCGCGTGTCTTCGATTTTATCGACACTCGTATTGTTACGGGGGACGTCCAGGTTGTATTGAATCAGATTGCAATTGTGCTCTGTATCCTGCTGGCGGGATTTATCGCGTTCATCAAAATCCAGAGAAAGGCACTCAAGAGTGCTGTTGCTCCTCAGGTGACGACTCCAGCGGCTCAGCCCGTGGCGGTTGTTGAAAATGGGTTGCTTCGGAAACGATGGGACGCGCTTTTGGCGCATCTTGATGCTCCACAGGAGGCACAATGGAAGGTCGCAGTTATGGAGGCAGACAAGCTCGTTGATGATGCATTGGCTCGAGCGGGCTTTGCTGGCGCGACATTTGGTGATCGATTGAGCAATATTCAGCCAGGAACATTGCTGGCACTTGATGGTGTGTGGTGGGCGCACAAGATCCGTAATCGACTAGCACATGAGATGGATTATTTCTTACGATACACCGAGGCTCGCCAGGCGATCGCATACTACGAAGCGGCATTGTCAGAATTGCAGCTTCTCTAATCACTATGCATTTTTCTTTTCAAAAACCGTCCAGGCGAGTGGTGCTTATTGCGTCGGTGGTAGTGGCGGGTATTCTATTTTTCGCCACAGGAGCGCTGGCGATTTTTGTGCATGATCGCATCGTGCCAAATGTTAGTGTTGGCGGTATTGCTATCGGAGGAATGTCCCGTGATGATGCCGCACGGAAAATTGAAGATGCTGTTGCCGAGTTTGAAGCGGGCGGTCTCACGCTTTCGGTGGAGGAGACCACGGAACCAATCCTGCTTGAGAGCATTGGTTTTGATATACAGCTAGCATCGGTTATCGATCAGGCGTATGCGATTGGACATGAGGGTCGTTGGTTTATGCAGTTTCGTCAGCGACTTGGATCGCTGTGGAGCGCTCACTCACTTGCGATGCCCGTTATCTTTGATGAGCAATTACTTGAGGCACAGATTAGTGATGTTGCCGATCTCGTTGATATAGATCGTCATGATATTCGGTTGGAAGTCGTTGGTACGACAATATCGCTCAAGACGGATACATCAGTTGGGCGCGTCCTCGATCAAGAGGAGGCTCGATTGAAAGTCGTTGAAGCAATGCGATGGCTTACGAGTGACCCTATCGCGCTTGCTCGTCATGACGATGCTCCACGTGCAGATCGAGCGCGTGCACTGCAGGCCGTGGGCGACGCTCAGCAGATGATTGCACGGCCCATCTATCTTTCGTATGAAGATTTGCAGTATGTCATCTCGCGAGAGCTCTTGGCTTCTTGGATTACATCTTCCTACAGCGATGACCAGCTGGAAGCAAGCCTTGATGCCAAGGGTATTAGCGCATACGTGACCACGATTGCAACGTCACTCAATATTCCACCTGTGCCTGCTCAGATTACGACGAGTGATGGTCGTGTAACCGGTTTTACGCCGCCGAAAGTTGGCCGCGCGGTTCATGAAGGGGTGCTTATTGAGCTTTTGGAAAAAGTGATTCGTTCGCGTGCGACTGCAAAACCGATGTCTGATTTGGTGAGCATTCCGCTGAAGAGCACGAATGTGGCACTGACGGGTCTCGACGCCGGTTCGGGCATCGCAGAACTTATCGGAAAAGCGACGACGCCGTTTACGGGAAGTCCACGTAACAGAATTTCAAATATCAAGAATGGCGTAAAATTTTTGACAGGCACCATCGTACCGGCGGGAGCAGAGTTTTCAACGCTTGGCACATTGGGCTCTATCGATAACACGTCTGGATATCTTCCGGAGCTTGTCATTAAGGGGGACAGAACGGTTGCAGAATTTGGCGGTGGTCTCTGTCAGGTTTCGACGACACTCTTTCGTTCGGTGATGGACGCAGGACTCCCCGTGACGTCGCGGCGCAATCATAGCTATCGCGTTTCGTATTATGAGAAAGATGGTAATGGCAAAGTGATCGGACCGGGACTTGATGCGACCATCTACGAGCCGAATCTTGATTTTAAATTTCTTAACGACACTACAACACCGGTGCTGATCATCGGTTACGTTGCGGGGGATAAGGTAACATTTGAACTCTATGGCACAAAAGATGGGCGAGTGGGACATGTAGACGGTCCGCATACGCTCACTGAAACATCAGCCGGAGAGCCCGAATATATCGACGATCCCACCTTGGCTGTTGGCGTGAAGAAGCAGGTCGAGTTCCCACATCCGGGAGGTTCCGCGATCGCGACCTATACCATTGCCTATAAGGACGGCACCACGAAGTCGCAAGTCTTCAATAGCTGGTATCGTCGCTGGCCTGCAAAGTTTCTCGTGGGCACAGGAGGTGTGATCTCGACGGTTTCCCCGTCTCCGTCACAATAATTGACGATTTATAATAATTGTTGTATTATCCGATTCGACGTTAAACCGTTAGGCTCTTCAACAATGAAGGAGTTGCACGATGTTAGAATTCATCGCGGTGTGCTTTGTCATCGCCTGTATAGGTGGTACTGGGTATCTTCTCTGGTTAAAAGGCGCGGCGATACTCGTAATGCTCGCTACGTTCTTTGCAGCGGGGTCGCTTCCGTTTTGGGTGGTATTCGCAGTGGCGCTGATCGCTACCTGGATACTCGTTGATGGGTATGACGATGGAGTCACCGCGCTCATTCCCTTCATCGCGTTCTGTGTTTTTGCACAGTTCATCGCTAAAGTCGATGTTGCTGGTTGGGTGCTCGCGAACGCTGGATACGTGAGTCGTCAGGCATTCTGGTATCTCGCTCTTGGCTTCAGTTATGCGCTGGGGCGATGGATCTTGCACGTGAGTCGGAAGGCGCGTGAGCTAGATGATCACATTGCAGAATTCCGGAAGAAGCGCTCATTCGTCGGCGAGCTTGATTCAGCCGAAGCCGAGATTCGCTACGCGTTTCAGGAGTACGTAAGCAAACTGAATTACAATCCCAACATCGTTACGCGTAATGCCTATCACGATGTACGCAAGGGTGGAGTAGTCCCCACGTTCAGTTCTAACAAATACACAGTGCTCCGCTGGTTTTGGTGGTGGCCCATTAGTTTTGCAGGCTGGATGTTGAGCGATTTCATTCGCGAAGCGCTTTCGGCGGTGAAGCGATCCCTACAGTGGTTTGCTGACGGAGTCACGAAAGCCATTTTCGGTCGCCGTGGTCAGTTCGTCTTATCCGAAACCGAAACAGCTGACTATCTCGCGCAGCGAAATGCACGTATGCGCGAAGAGTCAGAAGCAGCTGATCGATCAATGTGAGGGCGGGGACCAACAAGGGGGTAGCGTCCAATGTGGGCGCAGGAGAAATCCTGCGCTTTTCTTTTTGCAAAATTGCTCTGATAGCATGTTATTTATCCACTCGTCATCTGCTCTGTGCTCCAGTAGGCTGTACCCATGGAACCATCCCCGCTGTATACACTCGAGAAAAAGCGCGAAGCACTAGCGCTCTCCCCGCAGGAGCGCTTCGTCGTGCACGCCATCACGCGTTCCATCGACGAAGTCGATGAATTAGTTCGCGAGCTTGCTATTGATGACGTGGTCTCCACCCTCGAAAACGGGCACCCGCTCAATCGACTCATCACTACCCCCGAAGGGGAGCTGGTCGGATATATCGCCTGTGAAGACTTTATGCCCCACGAGGCATACATCAAGTATTTCGGCACAACTGGTTCATCCGGGCGGAGTCTCCTGAAAGAAATTCCCGCATTCATTCAATATGCACGCCAGCAGGGATATACCAAGCTCAACTTCCACGGGTGGAATAATCGCCTCAATCACATCCTCGAGCGCTATGGCTTTCAACGCATCCGCACCGATGCCGCCGCGGGATTCAATGTCGACTACTTTGAGCTTCCTCTTGTCGAGCAGAAAACTTCTGATCAAGTTGCCCAAGAACGTACAGCTGCTTTTGAGAACAAATACCTACAGAGAATACAGAAGGACTATCAAGAAACACTTGCTACATTTTCTACTAATGTTCGGCAGTATAAAGAGCATGAATTAGTCGATGTATTTTTAGGGGTAAGTGCTGTGCTTTCGAGCACGAATGGATTTGAGTTTGGTGAACGCCAGCGAGCCATCCTCAAGCTCAAGCTTGCTCGCCACTTCCAGCGAGAAGATACCATCGATACTAACACGCTCATCGATGCGCTCATCGAATCCCCAAAATTCATCAACACCGACAAGGGATCTCTTCATCGGCTTTTTGAGGTCCACCAAGAAAAGACACTGCAGAAGATCGCTGAGATGCGCAAGCGCCAAGCAGAAATCACCGGCGACAAGAAGATCAATCCGTATGAGGCGCTCTTCACCACAACCTCCGGCCAATACTACATGGCTCGTCTGCTTAATATGCCACATTTGGAAGCTGAGTCTGCATACATGAATCACTGCGTTGGCTTGAGCGATTCGTATATAAATCAGATGAAACGAGGGGATATCGAGATCCTCTCATTTCGTCGAGCGCCGATTGTCGATCCGCATCCATACAATCAGCGGTTGCGAGGGGATGTGCCTGTTATTACCATCGAATACAATCTCCGCACCAATGTCATCGAGCAGATGAAGAAGGAAAACGATGAGCTTCTCCGCACCGATGATCCCTTTTACGCCGATGTTATCGATGCGCTCCATCAGCTGCGCACAACAGCCACTGACACCGGTAAGCTCCGCGATTTCAAAGAGATCGCATCTAGCGAGCTTAGTGAAATCCCCGTCTCCGACTATCATCTTCTCACCGAACAGGGTGACGTTGCTGCTCGTGACTATGACCCCATTGTTCATGGTTTCATCATCAAGAAGGGTGACCTCACGCTTC
>JAGOPO010000028.1 GCA_017992005.1 Minisyncoccota bacterium | reverse complement strand
ATTATTGGTCACGATCTCAAGGCCCTCATCGAATCTTCCGTCGCACCACTCGTGCTCACGGGAACAACACTCTTCGATACTCGTATCGCGGCATGGCTTACGAATCCCGAACTCAAAGAGTACGATCTTGGTCGTGTTGCCTACGACGTCGCAGGCCTTATGGTATCAGATGACAACGCGGAATCTGTGCGCATCATCTGGAAGCTCAAATCGCTCCTCGCCGAGCGAATTTCTGCGCACGAGCTCAATGATATCTTTCAGACTCTCGAGATGCCCCTGGTGCCAATTTTGACCTCTATGGAGCATGCGGGCATCCAGGTAGACGCCAAGGTCATCGACGAGCTACTTACCATGGCGCGAACCGAGGTTGCCTCACTCGAAGAACGCATCTACGCCAGCACCGCCACAACATTCAATATCAATTCACCATCGCAATTGAGCGAAGTTCTCTTCACGAAGCTCGGACTCAAAGGCAAAGTGCGCCGCACGGGTGGGGGAGTACCATCCACCGCTGCCGCCGAACTGGAAAAACTTCGCGATGAACATCCGGTCATCGAACTGATTTTGCAGTACCGCGAGCTCAACAAGCTCAAGACTACCTACATCGAACCATTTCCAAGCCTCATCGATGCATCCGGCCGCATCCACACCACGTACAATCAAACGGGCACATCCACGGGTCGACTCTCATCATCGAATCCCAATCTCCAAAACATTCCAACCCGCACAGAGCTCGGACAGCGTTTTCGCGCGGCGTTCATTGCCCCTGCCGGATTCCAGCTTGTCTCCTTAGATTATTCGCAGCTCGAACTGCGCATCGTTGCTCACGTTGCCAATGACGCCACAATGATCGAAGCATTCCGCAATGGAGAAGACATCCATACGCGCACCGCATCCGAGATACTCCAAGTTGCACCAAGCGATGTCACCAAGGACATGCGCCGCCAAGCAAAAGTTCTCAATTTTGGCATCATCTACGGCATGGGCGTTCTCGGCTTTGCCCGATCAGCCGGTGTCTCACGCGATACAGCAAAGAAATTCATTGACGACTATTTTGTTCGGTTCTCGGGCGTAGCCGACTACATGGAACGCACCAAGAGCGAAGCATTCAAGAATGGGTACGTGAGCACACTTATGGGACGACGGCGCCCGCTACCTGACATCAAGAGCACTATGCCACAATTGGCGGCACAATCAGAGCGCATGGCGATCAATCATCCTATTCAGGGTACGGGTGCTGACATCGTAAAGCTTGCGATGATTGCCGTGGACGCACAGATTCGCAACCTTGGGACCGATAGTGGCATACGAATGCTCCTTCAGGTGCACGATGAACTCGTGCTCGAAGCACCAACCTCAACGCTCCCTGATCTTGCGCACACCATTGCAAAAACGATGGAGCAAGTTGTCTCACTATCGGTGCCCCTTGTTGTAGAGGCAAAGTCAGGACAACACTGGGCTTCTATGCAGCATATCGATCACGTAGAGCAATCATGAAATTGAAATTTGCAAAACTCGACCCTGTCCTGACGGTCATCCTCCTACTGGCGTGCGTTGCTATAATCGCGCTTCTGTATTGGCTCTTCGGCTCGTCGTCTCTCGTTATCTCAAATACAAACCCCACAAGCTCGCGAACACTCGGAGCGTTGAGCGGTACGCCGTGCGATCATGCCAATCAGCGCCCGATGGCAGTCATGCTTTCGTCGGATGCAGAGGCGCGACCACTTTCGGCAATCGGACAAGCGGATATGGTGTTTGAAATGCCGGTTACACCGAACGGCATCACGCGCATGATGGCAGTCTATCAATGCAATCAACCAAGTGAGTTTGGCTCTATTCGATCTGCTCGAGGAGATTTCATTCCGCTCGCGCAAGGGCTCGACGCCATTCTCGTTCACTGGGGAGGGGAGAAGGATGCGCTCACAGAACTCAACAACGGTGTCATCGATAACATTGATGCACTGAAATACGAGGGCACGACTTTTTTCCGAAAAAATGGCATCGCTCGCCCACACAATGGATTCACCTCCAGCGAGCTCGTGTGGGAGCGCGTAGAAAAATTAGGATACCGCGCAACCTCAAGTATTGCCCCATACCTCCACCAATCCGTGAATGGCGATCGTAATCTTGGATCGCTAACCACAACTGTCGAGCAAGCATGGCCCCAAGGCATGAATGTACGCTTCACCTACGACAACACCACAAACACCTATCTTCGCGAGCGAGGAAACAAACCAGAATACGACGCGTCATCAAACTCGCAAGTCCACGCCAGTGTCGTTATCGCGATGCACACAACCGCGACATTTCTCCATGACCAGTATATTCATGTACAAACCATTGGAAGCGGCGTAGCAACGATTTGGCAACGCGGTCAACGTAGTAGTGCGCTCTGGAAAAAAGAACGCCCGACGGATCCACTACTCTTTACTGATAGCAAAGGCACACGTATTTCTTTTGAACCTGGTACGATCTGGGTACTCGTTGACGCGCCACTGCCAACCCCGTAACACATGCTTCACCTCATTCACGGCAAAGATCCCTACCAGATACGCTCTGCACTCGCTGCCACCATTGCGAAGCAGTCGGCTACGCAGGCGCAATCGCTCGAAGTGATTCGCCTTGATTGCCGAGACGAGAACACACTGGACGCGCTTCACCGGCAACTCAAGTATCCTTCGTTTCTGCATCAGCCCCGCATTATTGTCGCCTCAAACGCGGCTCACGCATCGATGGGAGAGATACTCGAAGAATACGACATCCCGAATCTATCAGACATCATCCTCCTCGCCACCATTAATACATCAGAAAAAGATGCTGATAAAAAAATACTCGCGAAGCTTCAAAAAATAGCACCCTCAAGCACGCATGCTGAGGCACTCTCCGGAAAGGAACTTGAAGTATGGGCGCGCGCGTATTGCTCTGACCGAGGATCAGATCTTCCACCTTCAGCATGGGCTCACCTCCTTCGTCGCGTAGGGGAGGACATGTTGCAATTGTCTCATGAGCTCGAAAAGCTCACCGCCTACGCCGGAGCTACACCCATCGACGTCGATATGATTACGCTACTCACGTCGGCACGTCATGACCATGATACGTGGGAGCTCTCCAATGCCGTCGCAGCTCATGATAAACGCGCCACCCTCAAGGCACTGTGGCGTAGCCTGCGGGATGGCACCCCTGAACAGGTTGTCCTCGGCTCGCTCGCTTCAGGACTACGAAATCTCATCATGATTCAAGACGTTGCTTCTCGAAAGGCGAGCTCCGCGGTGATCGCTACCACGATTGGACTACATCCATTTGTTGTTTCAAAATCACTTGCCGGCGCTCGTCTTGCGACCCCCCAGAAATTACAAAAAGCATTTCTCTCATTAACTGAACTGGAGCGCTCATCAAAAGATGGCACCGCACACCTCACCGACGGGCTCTTTCACGTCGTTCTCTCATTATAATACGCGTTCGAATAATTTTGCCAATATTGCTATTTTGTGGTAAAGTAAGCATCTTCTATGTCGCATGACTACCTCGCGTACGGACGCGCCACCGAAATACAATCTCCTAGCGATAGACGGCTCTACCGCCTCCTGGAAATGCAGCCTGGTATATTCTCCTGGGGGACGCTCATCGCTGTCGTCGCTGCTTCGTACTGGTTTCCCGTGTTTGCGTCTCTTTTTATTATCGGGTTCGACGTCTACTGGTTGATTAAGACAATTTTTCTGTCAGCTCACATGAATCATACGTATCGCAAGATGCGAGCGCAGCAACGCATAAATTGGATGCAGCGACTTCGCGAGGAAGATCCTTCATCAGCAATCCTTCCCGGTGTTCACCTCACTGACATTCGCCATCTCGTTATTTTGCCCATGGCAACCGAACCCCATGAAGTCGTTCGTGAAAGTTTTGAAGGACTCCTAAAGACCACCTGGCCGCTGGAGCACATGCTCGTAGTATTGGCCATTGAGGGTCGGGTAGGGGATTCAGCACGTGCCATTGCGAAACGCATCCAGCAAGAATACGGCAATCGTTTTTTGCGATTGATTGTGTCTGAGCATCCCGATGCAATCGAGGGCGAGATTCGCGGTAAGGGCTCCAATGAAACATGGGCAGGGAAACAGGCCATACAAGTCATCGACGAACTCGGCATTCCTCGCGAGCGCGTGATCGTTTCGGTATTCGATGTCGACACCGTTGCACCTCATGATTTTTTTGCTTGTCTCACCTGGAACTTCCTCACGGCAGCTCAACCACTTCGCTCGTCCTATCAACCGATTCCTATTTTCAGTAACAATATCTGGCACGCTCCGGCATTCGCGCGCGTCTTCGCATTTTCGACAACATTTTGGCAAATGATTCAGCAGGCACGACCCGAGCAGCTCGTCACGTTTTCAAGCCAATCAATAAGTCTGCCGGCGCTTATCGATGTCGGTTTTTGGCAGGTCAATGTCGTATCAGAAGATTCCCAGATATATTGGAAATGCTTCCTACGCTATGATGGCGACTGGACGACCGTCCCGCTTAACTATCCAGTCTATATGGATGCGAACGTTGCGCCGACATTCTGGGGCACCCTCATCAATCAATACAAACAGATTCGCCGCTGGCACTATGGAGTAGAGAATAACCCATACTTCCTCTTTGGCTTCATCAAGAACAAAAAAATTGCATGGCAAAAAAAGTGGCACCACGCATTCAATATGATTGAAAAAACGCATTCGAGCGCTACGAATGCTTTGATTATATTCCTCCTTGGTTGGCTTCCAGTAACCATCGGCACGGGGCATTTTGGTGCCAGCGTCCTCTCGTATAATCTTCCGCACATCACCAAAGTCATCATGATGCTTGCCATGGTGGGACTTATCTCATCCGCAGTCATATCACTCGTTCTGCTCCCGCCGCGCCCACCAAATTTCGGAAAATTCCGATTTGTATGGATGATACTTCAGTGGCTTCTTTTCCCAATCAATTTCATCCTCTTTGGTTCTATTCCGGCGCTCGACGCGCAAACACGCCTCATGCTCGGTAAGTACATGGGCTTCTGGGTGACTCCAAAGTCCCGATAGTCTATTCGAAATGGGAGAACATCTGTACGTCTTTCACTTGCGCAGCTATCACCGGGTGACGTTCAAGACTCGGATCTCTATCCATAATTGACTGCGCAGCGGCGCGGGCTTTTTTGATAAGGTCGACATTAGCGAGAGCTTCCATGGTGAGATCAGGCAATCCCGACTGCTTGATGCCGAAAAACTCTCCGGGACCACGGATTTTCATGTCTTGCTCCGCCAGCAAGAAGCCATCATCGGTTTTGGTCATCGCCTGAAGCCGACGATTACCGACGGAGTCATCAG
>JAGOPO010000012.1 GCA_017992005.1 Minisyncoccota bacterium | reverse complement strand
TCTGTTGAGGCTGCAATGGATAATGACTTCAATACAGCGGAGGCATTCGCGGCAATTTTTACAATCATTCGTGATGCTAATTCACGTAATGTCGTGCCGGCGCCTCCATTTTTTGAGTTCCTCTCATCGGTATTTGGAATAGTGCCAAATACCCACACGACTATTCCGACTGATATTCAATCAAAAATTGATGCCCGTCAGCAGGCTCGTGATGCAAAAGATTTTTCGACGTCTGATCGTATTCGCAGCGAACTTTTGGAACTTGGCTATAGCGTCGACGACACGCCATACGGCCCCCTCGTGAAGAACATCTAGTAGTGTGAGTTGAGTTCTGCACACTCCGTCCACAATTCATTTGCGGAGGTTTCTTTTTTTGAGGATACTACAGGCACTCAACCACCTATGACCACATTGCTGCCCGACAAGGGACCTCCACAAAACCTGGAAGCTGAGAAATCGCTCATCGGATCACTCCTCACAGATCGCGAGGCGATCAATCGCGTTGTTGACATGGTCTCTGCGGACCATTTTTATCAACGCAGTCACCAGCTCATCTGGGCTGCGTTGACCGATCTCTGGGAGGGCCGTGAAAACATCGACATCCTGTCGGTGAGCACTCGCTTGAAAGATAAAGGCCAGCTCGACGCTATCGGAGGATCTGCGTTCCTCACATCGCTTGCGAGCGAAGTGCCGACATCTGCACACGTGCAAACGTATGCGCGTATCGTTCAACGCAAGAAGAGTCTTCGCGATCTCCTCGACGTATCCAATCGGTTGCAGTCGCTTGCGCACCGTGAAGACGAAGACATTGACGCAATTCTTGGTGAAGCCGAGCAGCAGTTGTTCGCCGTCACCCAGAAAACACTATCAAATAAGTTTGATGCACTCTCCAACGAGCTCGATCGCGCGATGGACCGTATCCAGACGCAAGACGATGGACGCCTGCGTGGCGTGGGCACCAATCACATTAAGCTCGATCAGACGCTGGGCGGATTCCAGAAATCGGACCTCATCATTCTTGCCGCTCGACCGTCAGTTGGTAAAACGGCATTTACCATCGATTTAGCGCGACGCATCGCGGAGCAACAGACGCCTGTTGGTATTTTTAGCTTAGAAATGAGCGTCGACCAGGTCGTCGACCGTCTCATATCTTCAAAAGCAAAAGCGTCATTGTGGAAATTGCGTACAGGCAAACTCAGTCATGACGGTGAGTACAATGACTTTCTCAAGATCACGAACGCCATATCATCATTGCGCGATATGCCAATCTTCATCGATGACACCCCGGGTCTCAACATCATGCAAATGCGAGCCATGGCGCGACGCCTCAAAGCTGAGCATGGACTCGGCATTCTATTTATCGATTACTTACAGCTCATGAGCGCGCGACGCAACTACGACTCCGCCGTTCAACAAGTCACTGAAATCTCTCGCGGGCTCAAGGGTCTTGCCAAGGAGCTCAATATTCCAGTCGTTGCCCTGTCTCAGCTATCGCGTGCCGTAGAAAACCGCGAAGTTGGGGCACGCCCTCGACTTTCAGATTTGCGCGATTCGGGTTCCATCGAGCAAGACGCTGACGTCGTTATGTTCATTCATCGCGATGACAAGGTGAATTTCCAGCGTGCCCAAGAAGAAGGCAAGGCGAACATGGCAACGCTCATGATAGCCAAACACCGTAATGGTCCCACCGGTGATATTGATTTTCACATCAATCCTGAAAACCTTGAGTTTTCTGAGATTGATGCAGTGCACGCCGATTCAGACTTCCTCTAATGGATCCTCTCTTTTCATCAGTCGCAAAACTCCTGCAAAAATTGCCCGGCATCGGACCGCGGGCCGCTTCGCGTATGGTGCTTTCACTTTTGGACCGGCATCAATCGGAACTCGATGAACTCGGCGACGCTATCCGTGAATTAAAGACACGCATCAAGAAATGCCCCGAATGCTTCAATGTCTCCGACGGCGAGCTCTGCTCAGTGTGCCGAGACAATCATCGCGATGCAAAGGCTATCATGGTGGTTGAAATGATTACGGATCTCCAGTCGGTCGAGCGTTCAGGGCTCTGGAAAGGCCTCTACCATGTCCTTGGTGGCTCAATAGCGCCTGTAAACAACATTGGGCCTGAACACCTCCGCATCCGTGAGCTTGCCGAGAGAGTCGATCGCATTGCACGAGAAGCCGGTACCGTTGAATTAGTACTAGCGACAAACCCTACCTCAAGTGGTGAGATGACGGCGATGTACCTTCGCGACCTCTTCCGCTCTATCCCCGTGGTGCGCACAACCAGACTTGCACGCGGTCTTTCAACGGGTACGCAGCTCGAATATGCCGACGAAATAACCCTCCGTCACGCACTCGAGAGTCGTAAATAAAACACCCGAGCGGGTGTTTTATTTTGCAGAGATAGCTTCGATTTTAACTTTAGTGAATGGCTGGCGATGACCCTTCTTCTTCTTTGAGCGAGTCTTCGCTTTGTAGCGAAATACCATCTTCTTTTCGCCCTTGCCATCTTCGATCACGGAAGCGTCAACGGTAGCACCCTTGATGACAGGCTGCCCAATGGTTGCCTTTTTCTCATCGGCAATCAAAAGAACCTGATCAAAGGTAACGGATTTGCCGTCATGGACGAGCTTTTCGATGGTCACAACATCGCCCTTGCGGACGATATATTGCTTGCCACCAGTTTTGATTACAGCGAATTGCATACGAAAGTCTTGAAATACTAGCAAATACCGGTAATTCTGTCAACTTGGTAGCCTCGACGGGATTCGAACCCGTGTTACTAGAATGAGAATCTAGTGTCCTAGACCGGGCTAGACGACAAGGCCATACGGTACGGTAGTATAACCCATGATACAGCACAAGGCAAGAAAAAGCCCCACCGAAGTGGGGCGTACAGCTAAATATGATTTCTTCC
Organism: Minisyncoccota bacterium; assembly: GCA_017992005.1. Classification (GTDB taxonomy): domain Bacteria; phylum Patescibacteriota; class Minisyncoccia; order 2-02-FULL-40-12; family GWA2-44-9; genus JAGOPO01. The sequence goes on along the minus strand of JAGOPO010000012.1, from coordinate 19,643 downwards.
CGGCGTGTACATGGGAACGTAGGGCTGAACCTGGCGCCCCTTCGCTCCAAAGATCCTTCTCTCTGCCGCTTTGAGAATGGCGAGCTCTTTGTCGTCCAGTTTCAGGCGCTCACGGTGAAGGATGCGGGATTCGTCGAGCGTAAGCTCACTCATTCGAATCGGACCTAATCTTTCACGTATTCGCTGAGCTTCACCGTCTCGTCGAATCTCCGCCATGTGTGCGTCGTCGAATCCATCATTGCAACCCATGGGATACTCCTCACTTTCGATACGCACTGTACCACGATCTCACGAAGGCGCAACCCATAGGCTACTACTGACTTCATTCGCGCAGTGCGCGATGACGCCGGATTCGCATCTCTGCCTGGCGCAAAAGCTCAAGGTCCTCCGCTTCGAAGTGAGGCTTGAACTGGAATTGGTCGGCCAATCCAAATCGATTGATAACTAGTGCTTCGGCGAGTGTGAAATCCCCCATGGGAACATCGCCTAAGCGCTCAAGCAATTCCTCGAATTCATCAGCATATTGATCTTGCTGTGCCTCAATAGCAGTTCGCATTCTGCCGGTCTCTTCTGGACTCATACTCCCTCCTATGCTCGACAAATCACAAACGAGCTGTACCATAGTACAGCAGATTCGCACTTTCGCAAGACAGGAGCACCATGAAAATTGTATTTCTCGACATCGATGGCGTTATGAATTGCCAGCAAACAGCTGCGCGCACGCGATTTGATGGATTCGATGAAATCCCCTCCCAATGCCTTCGTCATATCGTCGAAACAACGGGTGCAAAGATTGTCGTGACTGGAGCGCTTGGGAGAACAATTTCGGAGCATTCGCTACGAGTCTTGTTCCGCAATCGTGGCATCGCAGACGCTTCCGTAATCGGTGTTACTCGCTATCGCGAACCTCGCGGTGATGCGATCACCGAATGGCTCAATGAGCAAGAGGCACCCGTTACGAATTTCGTCATTCTTGACGATGCCATCGGCGCGCACCTCACCCCGCATGGCCATCGACTCGTCCGCACAAATTGGCGAACTGGCATGACCGCACGAGAAGCACAGCAAGCGATTTCGATGCTCAGCCAATAGCTAACACGCCACCAGTAATGGTGGCGTTATTTTTGCAACCAGGATGCGGACTGCCGTACCAACAGTCGCGAGGACTGCTCAGGTCGCGCCATCACCTCTTGCACAATGAACTCCATTCGCACTCCTTGCGAACCCTTCACGAGCACTAAATCGCCTGTACGCAGTAGCTGCTGAACAAGATTCGCCGCCTCACGAGAATCAGACGCTCGATGGATGTGTTCATGGGGCATACTCGCTGCTGCCGCGTCCGCAATAAGAGCTCCTTGTGTACCTACGCAGACCAATACTCCCGCGTAATCAGCAACAAGTCGACCGATAGTTTGATGGGCGTGCGCACTATGCACCCCCAGCTCCCGCATATCACCAAGTATAAACACGTGTCGTGAGGCCGGGATAGCACGTACGGTATCAATAGCCGACTGCATCGCTACTGGGGATGCATTATAGGTATCATCGATAATTGTCGTCCCTCGTATACCATCGAGAATACGCATGCGCCCAGCAGGCGCAGTCATCTGCGATAGCGCTTCAGTAGCTTCAGCGAGCGTCATATCCATTGCCAAAGCGACAGCGACCGCTGCTGCACCTGCCTTCGCGATTCCCACACCGAGTACACCAGAAATCATTACTGGCATACTATGCTGATGCGTGGTGATATCGAAACTCGTACCCATTGGCCTGACGCCATCGAGCCTTGGGCGAAGATTTGCCAATCGTACATCTGAGCCCTCGCCTGATCCAAACGTCACCACGCGGCCCTGCGTGTGCGATCTCATTTCGAGCACAACGGGGTCATCATAACTAAGCACCGCAACACCCGTAGGTAATAGTCGAGAAATGAGCTTCGCTTTTTCATTCGCTAAATGTCGAACGGATGCAAAATATTCCACGTGAACAGGAATCTCACCCACGTGAGTAACGACGGCTATATGCGGAGGGTACGCAGAGACCAAACGCTCAATATCGCCTGGTCGATCCGCTCCATACTCCAGTACGAGTACATCAGGATAATTGTCATCTCGCACAAGAGCGCCGAGTCCCATCCATACAACGCGAAACCAAAACCAGGATTGACTCGTGGTGCGATAGTAGGATTCCGCAAAGTCACCAATGATCGTCAGCGGGGCTCCCAGTTCATTATTAAGATTCCCCCCTGTGGCACGAACGGAAAACTTCGAGCGAAGAACAGAATACACCGCCTCCTTGGTCGTTGTTTTACCAACATTCCCTGTAATGGCGATAATGATCGGCTTTTTTCTAGCAATGATTGCGCGTGCAATCTTGCGCATTATAAATTGAAGCAGCGTTTTTCTCATCGCGTAGGAGGTATGTTCATGTAATCGAGGAGATATTTTGCCATGTCACGAAATGCGGGACTCAAGCTGTCTGCAGCAAACGTGATCCCTTTTGGTTTTTCCATGCGAATGAGAATAACGAATCGTGGATTGCTCGCTGGTGCAAACCCCACAAAGCTATGATTGTACTGATTCTCGAGATAGCCACCTGTGGGACTTGCGATTTGTGCAGTACCGGTCTTACCAGCGACATCGTAGCGCGGGATACGTGCTTTGTCGAAGCCATTATCCACCACTGACGTGAGCATCGCCCGAAGTTGCGCTGCAGTTCGCGGAGATATGGGAGTACCCATTACTTTTGGTTGTGTTTTTGTGACGACGCCATGTGCGTCACGAATAGCATCGACAATATAGGGGCGCATAAGTGAGCCTCCATTTGCGATAGCGCTATAGTCCGAAATCAATTGTAACGGAGTTACGGTAATACCCTGTCCAAACGAGGCTGTCATAAAGTATATTCGATTCTCCCTATAGAGATTACTAATATCGCCACTCGACTCTCCGGGCAAATCGACGCCGGTCTGCTGGCCAAAGCCAAAATTCACCGTAAAATCTCGAAACGATTCATTACCAACCTTTTGCTGAACCCACATCACGCCCGTGTTAATACTCTTTTCAAGTATGCGCGTCATCGTCACTAATCCGAAGTGACCTTCGTTGTAGTTTTTTATATTGTATCCATCCACGATCACGTCGCCACTGTCGAGAAACGTAGTCTCAGGAGTGATGAGTTGTCGCTCAAGCCCCATAGCTATGGTAAATGGCTTCATAGAAGAGCCGGGCTCAAATGGAGAAAGCGCTCCTATGCGGAACGACTCCGTCGTTGCATTACCGTATGCATTTGGATTATAGGTCGGATTATCCGCAAGAGCGAGAATCTTCCCCGTTTGCGGATCCTGCACGATGAGCGTGCCTGAAGCCGCTTGGTACTTCTTAAGAACATTCGTTAATACCGCTTGGGCATATTCCTGAATATTCGAATCCAGCGAAAGAATGAGATCATTCGGGCTATCCTCAATCACAGTACCGTCATTATGAAATCCGAAATACGAAAACAGCTGCTCCCAAATCTTCCACCTCACGCGAGATGCCTGCGGTGCACGCCCCGTCAGTTGCTCCTCATAGGAAGACTCCACGCCATACTGACCAGACCTGCCTGTCGCGCTGTAACCGAGAAAGCCAATTGCGTCAGCGGCAAGCAACCCCGAGGGATACGAGCGGTCAGTCTCGTAGCCAATACTCACTCCAGGGATACGGAGTGTCTCAATCGTCTTTGCTTGTTGATCCGTGAGCTTTTTTTGCACGACACGCACACCCGAAGCACCGGATGTCACCGCCCCAGAAATAGCTTCAACGCTAGCACCCGATACGGATGCGAGTTGCGCTATCGTGATGCGTGAATCCTCTGAACTGAATTCCAACGGTGCGAGCAACAGCACGGGAAACTTCTTATTTGTTGCCACGAGTCGCTCGCGTCCATTACTGTCGGAGAGGTAAATATTACCTCGCAGCAATACGTTTCTCACTCCCTCCGATTGCGATCGCGCGATTTCCGCATATGTAGCGTGTTGGAACCAACTCAACACAACAATGCGCCACGCAACAATCGCGAGCGCAAGCATCATACCACTCAGCACGAATGCAATTCGTTGTTTGGGTATCTTATTGGGCACAACTCAACAATACCAAAATACTGCAGAGATGCTATCGCGCTGCAACGGATGTTGCCTCTACGAGATATACCGATCCACTGTCAACAATCATGCCTGATGCAAGAGCAAGTGATTCCAAACGATTACGATCCTCGAGAGCCGCCTGTTGATCGATAAGTGCATTACGGGCATTAAGTCCTTGCGATAATTGACCCTGCGTCTGGGCTGCCTTCCATGCGTGAGAGGCGAGGCTGTTCGCAGTAATCAAATAGAATGCAAATGCCACGACAATAACCAAGCTGCACATGATATTAAACGTAGCGACGTATGAGTTGTCACTTGTCGCTGCCGATGCTTGTAGTGTGTTCATATTTTTTGAATAATTTTAAGCTTTGCGCTTCGTGCTCTCGGGTTCACCTTTGTCTGTGCCCATGTTGGGCGAATCGTACTACGAGTCACCCACTCTATGACACCCTCCTTCGCTGCTCTTTTAAATAGTTCTCGAACAATTTTGTCCTCTGCTCCTTGGAATGAAATGACGAGCAGCCGACCACCTGACTTCAGTGCACGAATTGCTGCTGCAACGCCCTTCGTCACATTATCAAGCTCTTCGTTTACTTCGATGCGCAGTGCTTGAAATGTCTTTGTAGCGCAGTGAATCTTGCGATGTCGATACCATGGCGGAACCACCGACTCGATAAGACCCACCAGCTCGGTTGTTGTACGAAGAGGGGCAGCTCGTCGGGACAGAACGACCGCCGCGGCGATCTGGCCGGCGAACTGCTCCTCACCGTACACGGACAACACTCTCTCCAGCTCTTCTTGATCGTACTCAGCAAGTATGCGACCCGCAGTGCGAGGATTGGTTTCAGGATTGAATCGCATATCAAGTGGTTCATCTCTCTGAAATGAAAATCCTCTACCACTCGAGCTGTAGTGGAGCGATGAAAGTCCTAAATCAAATAGGATGCCATCTGGATGCACATCATGCTCTTGGCAAATTCTCTCAAGATTGACGTAGCTGTCATTGACGACAGTAACCGCATCGCGTAGCTCGGGGTGATGCTCAAAGAATGAACTTGCGATCACGGGATCCCATTCAATTCCTAGAACACTCGCCCCACGCTCTACAACAGCGGCAGCATGACCACCCCCATTGAGCGTGCAATCAAGAATCATCGAGCCCTCCTTAGGCTGGAGATAAGTAATAACTTCATCTAAAAGAACCGGGGTATGTCGTTCGTTGATCATCTATATGGTGCCCAGATCCCCCAACTTCTGAGCAATTGCGTCACTATTTTTTTCTAACACCTTCGAATAATCGCTCCATGCTTGCTTATCCCAGATTTCCAAACGGCTATGGACGCCTGCAATAACTACCTCACGAGTCAATTTTGCATATTGCTTCAGATAGTCAGGAATGAGGATGCGGCCAAGAGTATCAAATTGCACCTCAACCGCCCCTGAAAGCAGCAACCTCGCAAACGATCGACTATCGGCTTGCGCCATTGGCAAGCTCGCGATACGTTCTGCAAGCTGTGTCCACTGCGATATCGGAAAGAGCCAGAGACAGCCGTCTAACCCGCGTGTTAGCACCGCCCCATCTCCGAGCTCCTTGCGAAGCTTTGCGGGAATGGATAGGCGTTTCTTTGGATCTAGATTGTGTGAATACTCGCCTATTAGCATCCGCACGAGGTTCTGAAGTATTACACTTTCCCCCACTCCATAACACTCTGTATGTATTATATCCCACCACTGCCAACTCGCAAAGTGGATAATTACGGCGCAAAAAAACGGCTAAGGTGGTCGTCTTAGCCGTTCAAATCTAAAGCAGAGACCTCAACAGTAAGTCCTGGAGCTCCGCAAAACTATCCACCAGAAATGCTGGCTGCGCCTTTACCAGACGTCGCTCGGTGTTGTAACCAGTTTCGTGAGCAAATCCGACAGCAATGAAGCCGGCTTCTTTAGCCGCTTCAATATCATCCGCAGTATCACCCACGTACACCGAGCGCTGAGGTGAAATCTTTGCCTTCCCAGCAAGCTCCAGCAGGAAGGGTGCCTTCTTTGGCCATGCAGACCCCGTGATCATCGACGGAGCGAAGAAACGATGAAGGTTCGCTCCAACCAGAAAATCTACCAAAGTTACATGTTGCTCAGCTGAACACATAGCAAGCTGGACAAGCTCGCCCCGCAAGTTCCGCAGTAGCGGCAGGAAATCGCGTCGATATCGTGCCTGACGATTACTCGCAGCGCTCATATTGTCCACGTAGTATTTTCGACGAATTACGTTGAGCTCATCACCTGACACAGAGCGCGGAATTCCATGCTCCCAGTAGAATTGCATAAAATCCGCAGTGATTTCATTGCGATATGAATACAAGCTTGGCGGCTCAACGCCATACGCTCGAAAGATTTCGCAGACACTGCCGTACGCAACATGCAGGTCATCCAGGGCGGTGCCGTTGTTATCAAAAACAACGAGCCCAACGGGTAAATTCTCTCTCTCGATCACGCTACTGCTCCTTTGTAAATGAATTGGTGGGTGATACTGGATTCGAACCAGTGACCTTTGCAATGTGAATGCAACGCTCTAACCAGCTGAGCTAATCACCCTCAAAGACAGATAATTTCTAACACAAAAATGTGTCTATGGCTAGATTCTCCGCTCCGCTGGCATAGCATTATGAAGACACGGTGATTTGACTGCTATCAAATCACCTCCATTCTCGCGCCGTCGCACTCGAAAGGGTTTTCATAATGCTAGGCCAATCTCACTTCGGAACGCGAGGACTCTCCAGACCCTTTAATCAGTTCTTTCTTCCGACTTTGTCTTACTTATATTCACAAGAATAAGGGGGTTCATCCATTCATAAGTTCGTCTGTATGGGTAATAAACGCGAAATCCGATAGTTGGCATATCTATAACAATTCCGTTCATGCCCGGAAAATATTTATCATCCTCTGAAATACTATATTTCTCAAGTTCATTTTTTTCGCCATCTGTAAGTTCTTTCCCTGTCCTATAGCGGATGATATTAAGATACCCCAAATTTGGTTGGACATCGAACAAAATAGTATCTAAGAATCCAAAATCGGTATAGATAAAACCATTCTCCGGTACGATGCGTTTCAATTCGGACAGTACTCCTACACCCCAGTTATAGAAATTATTAATTACGTTACCCGCTTCAATTCCAGTCATCCATGCATTGGCAAAATTATCGGGAAAGGAGTGCAGCGCTTCTAGAATCTCCCCATTTTTCCATTTGAAACGGATGCTCTTCTCTTTATCAGGTAGAGATTTTTCCTGCCAATCTGTATCAGGCATCATGATGTCAACTCCTATGTATTCTCGTATTCCACTCTTCATCATGACCTCCCAGTCGCTCAGAACATAAGCTGTTTGTGAGGAGCCTAAATCAACGAGTCTTGAAGCACCGCTCCTTGCCATAGCCGCTTCGAAGAGACTTTCTTCTGTTGCAAGTATTGTTGTCGGGTTCGAGATAGCGCCATTTGCTAGCTTGTTTACTTTTATTTCTCCTTTTAGTCTTTGCACTTCTTCGTCGTCTAAGTATCGCCACACGACTTTTTCGATTTGTTGTGCGATTGTTCTTGTCTCTCTAGTTTTAGCCCTTTCTCTAACAAGAGGCGCATCATCCTTTTGAGGGTCTCTGGGTTCATCGGATGTCATCTGACCTTCTGATTCAATTCCCATAAGATTAAGAGAGTTAACGGGTCTATCCTGCCACTCTATCACATCTCCAATTTATTGATGAGTTTGCGATGCGGCCCCTCCAAGAGCACACGGAGGAATCGATCAAACATTTCAAAGCGGTATTTGAATTCGTCTTTTTCCATGATGCCAAAGCGAATTTCTGTACCCATGTCAGCTTCCAACGATTTAAGGAATTTTGCTAGCTTAGCGCGATCAATATCGTCCCCAACGAGAAACAGATCAGCCGGTGTCTCATACGTCGTGTCATCATTTTGACTCACAAAAATTCCCGCCACCACCGCAAGCTTAATCTTCCCTAACGTGTTGATTCTCTTGGTGAGCATGTCAGTCTCAACGGGCGATGGCTTGAGAATGAGACTCTTCAGTTCTTCAAAATAATCGAACTCCTCCCGCAGACCGAACCGTTCAGGAATAAGCTTTGAAGCGCGCTGCTTGGCAATCAGTCCAATCTGCTGAAGTGTCACAATTTCACGCCGGACGATGAATGCTGGCTCTTGCACGCGCACAACTAAGTCACTCATTGCAACGAGCGCCGGATACTGGCGATAAAAAAACTTCAGCAATTTAACGCGGACTCGTGAACCAAGCAAATTGTCCAGTATTGATTTTGACATTGATGGAGTAACTCGCGTACACTGTAAGAGAAGTTACATCTCGTGCGACAAACCCTACCGCACACCGACGCTGTTTGCAAGTCACACTCACCCATGGAAAAACTCACGCTTACATCTCATGAAAACGAAATTATCGTCAACAACGGCGCCACTGAAGGTGCCGTTGATTTGTTTTGCTATCGACCCGAGGAGTCAGCATCTCGCCATTTGGGATCGCTCTATGTAGTTGGTCACCGCATAAACGAATCAAGCAACATGGGGTATATGGTCAGCTTGATTGCAGCGCTCGCTCGTCGAGAATACTACGCACAGCCTGGATCGCCACCCAAGGAAGCATTCAATCGCACGCTTCGAAAAGCGAATGAAGTGGTCGAGGAATTTTTTCGATCAGGCGACATTAAGCTCTCAGTCGGTATCCTAGCGATAACCGGTGGCCAAATCATGGTTTCGAAACTTGATAAGTTCAAGATCTTTTTGGCTCGCGAGGATCAGGTTATCGATATCATGAGCAATGTCATGTTATTTACGAAGGAGCATTCCGACCGACAACGGTTTTCGAACATCATTCATGGTTCGATACAAGCCGGAGACCGCATTCTTGCGTTCGTTCCGACACGCGGAGTTACGTCACGTGAAAAAAGTGTGAAGAATTGGTTTTTACAATTACCACAACAGGATTTTGCACAACGCATTTCACGCATAGGCCAGCAGCACGCGACCTTCGCTACAGCGATGCTGCACGTCGCCATCGATCAGGTGTCCGAACCGGCTCTGATGCCCTCTACGCAGCCTCATGAGTTGGCGCAGCAAGAGGAGCCGCTACAAGCCCCACAGCTTGCCAATTCAGAGTCGAATTCGAATCCAATCTCATCGCTCGCCTGGGCGCCTCGTCAACAGCCACTCGCCCCCCAACATCAGCCCGCCGAAATCGCAACGCTCTCCGCCTCTCAGAACTCAGATCATCACGCAGCTGAAATGCCGCGCATTATTTCATCTGAGTTTTCTCTCGGTACTCGTCGTACTCATATCTCCCGCCTTCTCGCACGACTCAGCTTTATTCGCCTTGATGGAAGAGGGAAAGCGTTCATGCTCGTTGCTGTGGTTGCCGTTATTACGGGCAGCTTATTGTTCGCAAAGAGCGTATTTGTATCGAGCCCCCAAGAACAAAGCGCCAAGGCAACACTGATCGAACTGCGCCACGCGCTCGACGAGGCATCATCGCAAGCAAAGAATGGAAATACCACGGTCGCGCGATCGCTCCTAACCAAAGCCATTTCTTCCGTCGCAGTCATCGCCCCTCACACCGATGACGCCACTGCATTAAGCTCAGCGATGCTAAGCGCACTGGATACAATCGATGACGCTCAGCCTGTTGAACCGAAACTCATCGCGACATCAGATGAAGTATCCGGACAGATCTCCATGGCAACCTGGTCTTCCAGCTCGCAAGAGATCGTTGTCATCGGTCTCGATACGCAAAACGTCGCCTGGCAAAGCATCGTGCATGACACGGTGACCCAGAACCGCTCAGTAATCCAAGGACCACTTCCCGATCGCATACTTTCGTGGGGCTCCAGCACCATCATCGTACATTTTCAATCTCATAGTATCACTCGCATGCTCGATTCGAAGTTAGTATCGTATATAATTCCCATGCAGGATGAGATAAGAGATGTTGCAGTATTTGGAGATAATGTCTATGTCCTCACGACAACATCTATCTTGAAGATTTCAGATTTAGATACGGAAAAAGTTGTTATGAAGCGATGGCTCGAGACAGATGATCAACTCACACCCAATGCCTCGCGTATTGTCGTTGATGGATCAGTATACACGATGACCGATGATGGAGTGCTTACGACATACTACAAAGGCAAGCGCAGCTCTGTGGTGACCACCCCCGTCACTCCAGCCGGTGCGTGGCGATTGCTTCCCACCAATCATGATGAGCTAGCCGTCGTCGTTGGCGATACTCGTCGCGTCTACCATCTCAATGCGCACGATGGCAGTCTGTCGCACGTAGAAAAAGTCGACTCAACCATTCCCTTTAGTTCAATTGCACAGGGTCAAGAGGATGCCATTCTCTTTGTAACAAGCGAAGGAAAGCTCTGGGAGCTGCGATAACAAAAAACACCCCGTATGGGGTGTTTTTTGGTGAGCTGCAATTACTTGAGCTCCACGACTCCGCCTGCCGCTTCAATCTTCTTCTTCCAGTCCTGGGCATCGGCTGTCTTAACACCCTCCTTCACGACTGAGCCCTCTTTGTCCGTCATGTCCTTAACCTCCTTGAGACCAAGGCCGGTAAGCTCACGAAGCACTTTAATAACCTGAATCTTCTGCTCACCGGCCTTTGCGAGAACAACGGTAAACGCATCCTTCTCTTCTGCGGCAGCAGCACCACCAGCTGCTGGAGCCGCTGCTGCGAACGCCGCGGCTGAAACACCAAACTTCTCTTCCAATGCCTTCACGAGTGCATTGAGCTCGGAAGCTGTCATTTTCTCGACTGCTTCGATAAATGTTGTTGAGTCCATATTCAATATTATTGTGTTACTACGTCTTCTGCAGTTACTGCAACTGGCTCTTCGACGACTGTCGCAGGCGCTTCTGTCTCAGCGACCGGAGCAAGCTCCTCTGCAGGCGTTGCTGCATCCGCTCCCTTCGCTAACGCAACCTGATTCAGCACCACCGCCAATGAAGAGAGTGGGTATTTCAACATTCCGAGCAATCGAGCAAGAAGCTCATCGCGGCTAGGAAGTGTTGCAATATCAATCAGCTCGGTATGAGACACGGCGCGCCCATCCATCCACGCTGCATACAGCTTCAGAGCGGGATTCTCCTTTGCAAAGCTGTAGAGGACCTTAGCGACGGCAAACGCGTCACCATGACCCAATACGAGCCCCATGGAGCCATCCATGCCAAACACGTCGACGCCATCGTAGTTGAGATCAGTAAGCGCCTTCTGCACCAACGTCTTCTTCGCTACAACATACTCTCCATCTACTTTCAAAAGCGCTCGCTTCAATACTTCCATCTGCCCAACGGAAAGCCCCGACTCCCCTGCGCGAGCAAAGGTCGTAAAAACTGTCATCGTAGAGCTAGGAAGCGCCTTGGCAAGCGCATCGATCGCAACTTTCTTTTGTTCTTTTGTTTTCATAGTTGGTATTGCGCAATTTTATAATAAAAAACTGCGTGTTCACCGCAGATCGACCAGAGTGCGCCTTATGAAAAGGCATCCACCTCGGCAGGACTTATAGGGTTGAACCCCACCTGCTGTCTACGGTTATAGGTATACTATATCAGGTTCCCCTTCAACTGTAAAGCACTAGAGCCCCAAATATATCGTCCTGTTTCTGTTGTGCTCAGCAAGCGTTTTTGAGAAAATAATCCGAGAGCCGTCGCGTGTGGAAAGATAATAGAGATACTCGCTCTCTTGGGGATTCGCCGCCGCTTCGAGCGATGCAATGCCTGGACTTGATATCGGCCCTATGGGCAGTCCCAACCTCGTATAGGTATTATAGGGACCGTCTCGTAGTATTTCTCTTGCAATCGGGGCATCGGTCACATCGCAACCCGCTGCCCGGTCGACTCCCTGCCACTGCCTCATGCACCAACCGTAGGCAACCGTTGCATCAAGCTGCAACGGCATTCCAAGCTTTCTACGATGAACAATAATACCAGCAACTAGCTGCATGTCCTGCGTCGATTTTGCTTCCTTTTCAAGCATTGATGCTATGACAATTTGCTCACGAGTAAACACGCTCGCTTTGTCAGCAAATGCCGCCTTCAGAGTGTCATGATACGTTCTTACGAATTCATCAGTACCGCTCTTACTAGCCACTCGTGCATCGAAACGATACGTGTCCGGAAATAGATAACCTTCATCAGTAATGGCAACACGAGCAAACGCACCGCTTGGAATCAACGAACGACCAGCCAGAATAGCGTCAACCTGCCAAATGTTCATGCCCTCCGGAATAGTAACTTCAATATCATTTGATAGGGAGTTGCCCGCAATGATGCGATCCAAAATCGCTATGGTAGAGTCTGACGACGAAAGCTCATACGAGCCCGCTTTCAGGGTTTGACCTCGATAGCGCAGCCCCATAACAAACATCATTGCCAATCGTGAGCGAATAATGCCGCCACGCTCGAGCTCGAGTGCAACGCGCGAGACACCCCAACCTCTTTCAATTATGAACAGTGATCGAGGTGCTAGGACGCTACGAGGTAGTACTTGGACATACACCCAAAAAAACGCCGATGCAACAATGGCCGCCATGAGTATGGCGGCCATTGTCATCTGACTCGAGAGAGTTCGCTCCAGGTACTTCACCTCGTCACTATACTACTGGAGTGGCTTTGTTTCAATCACCTTGTTTGGAGGGATTTGTCGTTGCCCAGCCTCAAGACTCGTGATCTTTGCCTGAAGCTCCGCATTGTCAGAGTTCCCTTTCGCCACCTCATTGAGCTGAGCCAACGCTCCGGCGATATCGTTTTTCTCTTCGAGAAGCAATGCGAGGTACCATCGCGCGTTGGCATATTGCGGCGCAAGCAAGACGGCTCGCTGTAGCGCCGCGATCGCTTTCTCTTTTTGACCATCACGGATATAGAGCAAACCGATCTCGAACATCAATGTTGGTTGATTTGAATTTGATGGGGCAATTTTCTCTAAGTCCTCAATCGCTCCCTTCACATTGTTCTGTCGATCTTTTACAGCAGCTCTATTGTAGATCGCCAATCCGTACTGTGGCGACTTTTCAATTGCTCGATCAAAAGCCGCCTCAGCATTCACCAATGAATCCTTCTGCTGCTGCTTCAACGTTTCAGCATTCGCACCTGTCGCCTTGCTAACCACCTGCCGAATCAAATCAGAACGGGCTAACCACATTTGACCAATAGCATTGTCGAACGAGGGGTCTCCGGGGCGCAATTCACCAGCCTTCTTAAAGGCATCCTCAGAGAGCTTTTCAACGTCATCAACGATTCCCGTCATTGATTGATACACCTGGCCGAGGTTGCTCCAGTTCAGCGATTCCTCTGGACTAATTGCGGCAGCCTTCTGGGCCAGCTGTATGCTGGATCCCATAAGATTCTGAATGCGCTGAGACTGCTCATCGCCACCTTCTTTCTTGGCGACCTCTTCCCGAAGTAAGGAGAGCGCCACCTGAGATGCCTCACGCACATATCTATCGCTGGAAGCATTGAGATTAATGGCAGTCGAAAGCATCTCCATGGATTTCGCCGGCGTTTCCTGACTTTTAGCAAGTGCAAACTTTACATCACCGAAATAGCGCACCGATGTGAAATACAAGCCGCTCAACACGAGTATCAGCGCAACGATGAATCCGAGTGATGCCGCGAGGGAGTACATAGGGCGCTCCTCGATATCGACCGTTCGCGATTCATCACCGGAAATAACAAGAGACGCCAACGCCATGAGCACGAAGAACACGAACCACAATGTTATGTTCATCGGATATATGAACAGCGTGACGATCATTGCAATCAGCGCTGCCAACGTACCGGTCGACTGGACAGCGAGCGATGCACCCTCACCACGGGCAACAGAATCGGAAATTGCGGTCCCGAATCGCATAAATACCTGCACTAAGCACCACAACAAAAATCCAATAGCGAGCAGACCGACCACACCTTGCTGAGCAAGCACATTTACAATTTCGTTCGCGCCATCAAAGAACTGCGCATTCGCAAACTGCGTATTTGCTAGACTCCCAGCTCCATATCTATCAAAAGCGATCGAGAAGTTCTCCGGTCCCCATCCGAAAAGCGGCTTATGCTTGAGCGTATCCGCAGCAACACTCAAGGAGAGACCATACGAAGGAGCAACCTCGACCGGGAATTGGCCTTTCACAGACTTCAGATCGAATTTAACCAGAAGCAAGAACGCGCCCAACACGACAACAAGCATAGGCACCACAAATCGCGACATTGCGAATCGATTCTTTCGCGATCCATAATCATTCGAAAGCTGCGTCGCATTCAAACTGTCGAAGGCGATCATTGCAAGCATCCCTCCAAGTGCGACCACCCAGAGAACCCACCAGTTAAGAATACCGAGAATGATGACTGCAAACGTAACACCCGCAATGGCAACTCCTAGCATATACCGATTCGCATTTCTATAGATTGTCTTTGCAAATAGCGACAGTGCGACCGCGGCCAGAACGCCAAGCGCATTAATTGATCCGACGGTGTTGAATGCGCGCGAATTCGTGAACGAGCCTGGCAACACATTAAAGGAAACCATCTGGAAAAGCCCAAGAAGCAACGTAATAGAAAGTGATGCTACCAAGGCAGAGCGCAGCATACGCCCTCTATCGTGGAGCGCGTTTACGCACAAAAAATAGAAGAGTGATAGCCCAACAACACTTAAGAGCGAGGAGCTGAGTGACGTTCCGACACCGAATAATGATTTCAACGGTGTCAACGAGAATACAGTTGCTATAATTGAAGAAACCAGCAAGCCCAGTACACCCTTATCGATGAGCGACGTACGAATCGTCAACTTTCCACTAATGACCGCTCCGAGAAGCCACACCACGAGACCGATCGAAGACACCCCAATAAGTAAGAGCTGCTTATTGTACTCGATGTAACTGCTCGTCCACGGGAGATAGAACAGTGGCATGAGAACGACCACCACATACAACAAGACCTGTACGATTTTGTCGTACATCGCCCCACCAATCCCCCACTCCGAAAACTTCACTGCTGTAAGCTGTGCGGAAATGGCCGCTTCAGCTTGCCCCTGATCGATCTGCATCGCTTCTGGGGACTGGGCATACATGCCTTCCATAGTGCATTCATACTAGCACAGCCGTATTGTCCACCATGTGGATAGACTACATGTTGACCACGGGGTGACGCTCAGGTACTGTAACGGTACCTTAGAAAACCCTCCTATGCCCAAGAAGTATCTCATGGTTCAAGAAGTTGCACGTCTCATGGGCGTCACGCCACTTACGGTGCGCAATTGGGATGCAAAAGGAAAGCTGGTCGCCTATCGCAACCCGATGAACAACTATCGCATGTACAAGACCGAGGATATCGAAGTCCTTATGCGCGGCATTGAGCTCTCACGCGACAAGCCTCGCGCCAAAAAGATCGACATCTCAAGCTAAGAAAAACCCCTCACTCTCGTGAGGGGCTCTGACTACTTACCCGACTCGGCGGGAATCACTTCAGGCATTTTTACGCCAGCCCGCTTGCTGTCATCGAACAAAATGGGTGCCGTAATCGTCCGACCCTTCTTTCGATCGATGAGGAAGAAAGCCTGCTTCGGAGGCTCGTAGTCTGCCTTGATGCTCAGGGCGAACCCGTTGTAGCCGATCAGCGAACCATTGGAGATAAAGTTGCCTCCATCCTTCATCTGATGGAAGTGGCCAAACACATCGAGATCAGCCCACGTGATTTTATTCCACTGGTTGATGGCCTTATTGACGGGAATATGAATTCCGCCGACGCCACCCTGGAACTTCACCATGTGCCCGTGATGGAATCGGACCGTCTTATCGTAGACACGCAGATATGAGTGATAACCGTCTGAAAGAACGAACTTCACTCGCGAATCATGGCGGAACGCCATCTGTAGCAAGGTGTACAACAAATACTCAAGAGAATGGCCTGCCTCAGTCGAGATATGCACCTTCTTCGTCGTACGACCGTGATTCCCTGAATGGCATGGCACCACAATTTCATCGAATCCACCCTCGTCGAGCAGGAATTGGATTCCCGATGCAATGAGAGAGGCGGCATATTTCGTCGCCGGAACGGGAAGAAGCTGATTTACCTCAACGAGCTCATCGTGAATATCGCCGGAGATGAAGTCTCCGAGAAGCGCTAGAACGAGGTTCTTGATGGACGTCGCCTGACGGTTAATCTCGATGAGACGAAGGCCGTTGACGAAGAATTGTTCAGCGCGACTCTTTGCAAGTGCCAAATCGTAACGATTCTTCCCATTCACAATTGCAGCCCGTACTTCTTCTTCCACATGCCAATCGCTAGCAACCATGAACGCCGTTGCCTCGCTATCACCAGATGGAGTCTTTGCAGTGAGCTTAAACGTTTCGATTGGTCCTCGAAGACCCATGACTGCATCGATTTCTCGTTCGCGAACGACTAACTGGCGAAGCGCAGCATTGTACTTTGCCTTCAGTCGCTTTGTTTCCTTGTTGGCCTTGTCGAGCTTGAGCTCAAGACGAAGCTCGTCAATCGCCTTCAACTTCTTATGTGATGTGATGGATGCGGTACTCGGTTTCTTTTTTGACGCCATGATGCGCCTCCAATCCGAATGTTGTAAACGACCTTGGGCGTACTTTACAGAACGCACATCAAGAAAGCAACGAGTGTTACGAACATCTAGCGTGAGCGCATAATTCGTGGTATTATTTGCCAACAATTGGGGGATTCGTTCAGTGGCAGGACGTCGGTCTCCAAAACCGATAACGAGGGTTCGATTCCTTCATCCCCCGCCATACAAAAAGAGAGTGCCATGCGGTACTCTCTTTTTTGTACTGATGGATGAAATGAAGGAATCGAACCGCCGGACGGATGCGACGCTAGCTGGCGTCGCCCGGAGGCGCGGCCCCGAGTGCGAAGTGAGTCGATGGACTCGCTTCGACATGAGGGCGATTCCTTCATCCACCGCATATTCGCACAAAGAAAAATGACCACGCATGTGGTCATTTAAGTTCTTAGCCGATAATCGCTTCTCGTCGTCGAATGCTCTCGTACCAAGCCCATTGCTCAGGAGTGGATGGCCGCCCATTCGTTTCCGTAAGAAATGCATCCACCTCCACTTCAAGTGCACTTCTGCACTTTTCACGCTGTTGTTCAGTGTGTCGATGCTGGTGCCGTGAGCGACTTTCATCTTCTTCGCGTCGCCATCGCTCAGCGAGGCGATGATCTGAAGGCAACGGGAGAAGATCCACTATCCATGCAACTATGTCACGTATGCGCATCATCGCAACCTCCTGCTAGTCTGAAAATCCACCTGAACCGATGAATTTTCCCGCTTCCATGTCAATCACCTGGAATCTACCGTGTTCTGGAAAATGCTCCTTCCAGTACGCATGCCCCGCAGTAGCGGCCTCTTCGAAACTTCCAAAGAACAACACATCTCCGCCTGGTGCGCGACGCAGTACATCTTGCCAACCCCCCTTGGGATGTCTAGCATCAAACACGAATACGATAAAGCGCTTCTCCATCGACGACTCTCCTTTGAAACCACTTCATGCACCCGAACGATAATCGACAACCCGATTTCTGTAAATACGATAAAAAATTCCCCCGAGTGATCGGGGGAATCGTTCGTTATGCGAGTTGGGACTCCATATCCATCAAGTGTTGCACGCCAGCTGCCATGAGCCGAACGGCTTCGGCCTCACTGACACCAAGACGACGCTTGTTGGAAATGTCATACACTCCACCCTCGCTCTCGGAGTGCTCCCCGTGGATACCACGCACTGACAAGCCAAGCTTAGCGCATTCTTGCTTGAGCGCTTCAGTTGCCCCAAGCTTTGGTAGTTTCACGTGCACACTCGCGCGCATCGCGGTTCCAAGATTCGTGGGACAGCTCGAAAGATATCCATGACGATCATCATAGGCGAAGGTAAGCTTTTTTTCGAGCTCCCCTATCGCAGTCGACAACCGCGCGAACACCTCGCGCACATTTCCACCTGGTTGCATGGAGATAATGCGAAGCTGGTCCTCTTCATTCACCCAGACCAAGAACTGCTTGTTGGCAGAATGGAAAATACCACGAGCACTCGGCCAATCGCGATTCGCTCCGGCACTCTCGAGAAAACGATCGCCCTTCTTAAACAGGAAGTGATCTGCGATGAGCTTTGATGCAACATCATCAGTCATCCCACTCAACGGGTAGTAGGTACCCGCTAGCTCACCGGTAAGACTCGTAAGTGCCGCGACCACCTGTCGTTCGACTTCCTCGCGCGACTCTTTGGAAATCGCAGGTGCAAAAGCAAACCCTTTGAGGTTGCGCCCAACCCGAATACGAGTGGAGACAATACGCTCGCCACTCGGGTCCAAATCGTGCACATCCCCGAGACTCTCGACAGAAAGATCTCGCTGGTGCGTGTCCGCAGGACCATGACCGTGGTAACTCTCGATCACCGGATCCAAGAGCGGCGCAAAGGCCTTATACGACTCTTCATCGCCGGCATACACCCCAACGCTGCTATCAGGGTTTTGCTGCCCTGAACGGACGACATCAGCGACTGTGAATCCATTCGACGTGCGAACGCTCGCTAGCTGCGCTTCTATCTCCGGAGTGAAATGCTGCGCGAGAAGTGACTTTTTTTCCATGGTGGTTTCCTTTTGGTTAGTTATACGAATCGACCGAGAATATATCGTACATCACTAATAGCAATGCACAATCTTGTCATCGTATTATAGTTCATTCTAATACTTTGACATTTGTTATTATTTGTGCTATCATTTCAGTAGTATTTTCGACAACCAAAGGAGATCGCATGGCAAAGAGCATGAAAGTACGCAAATCGATCGTCGGCGAGTCGCAGCAAGACGCGGCTGGACTCTGGCATTACCACTTCATGCAAGGAAGTGGCACGGTTGACCTGGCGGCACGTGACGCGCTGGATAACCTACGCAATTACCCCGCGTGGTTCTGGTTCAATGACACCCCATGCCCTATCAATGAAGGCGACACCGTAGCCACACTCGTGCACCGCTACGTGCACTGGCGCAAAAAGATCCACGGCGACCCCGTGTGGCTACTCAACGCGCTACATAGTCTCACCCCTGGACGAAAGACCGGTCGTGCGCGAGAACGTTTTTGGCTCTCCATCTGTGGCCTTCCCTGGCAAGAGGCAACGCAAGAGCAGTACATCACGGCAGAAGAATCCTGTGGATTCTATCCCATGCACGGACGCGGACCCGTCGCCACCGCCTCCTTCGGAGCTCGCGGCATTCAAGGAAGACGCACGTACGGCGATATCGACGCGTCCATGGGCTACGAGCCCGAGTTCGTCGCCCTCGCAAATCGTTCGTAGCAATTCGAGACCGCACGGTTCGCCCAGCGGTCTTTTTTATTACCAAAAATCCCCTTGCGGGGATCTTGTGATTAGCCAGTCATCTTTGCTTCTTTGTGGGGAGTTGTCTTCCGGCACATTTTGCAAAATTTCTTGTATTCCAG
>JAGOPO010000011.1 GCA_017992005.1 Minisyncoccota bacterium | reverse complement strand
CAATGCGCTCACGCTCTTGAATGGGTAATCCAACAATACCGGGATCACTGGGAAGCTGTTCACGAAGGCATTTTACAAAATCGCGCGATACAACTGCGTCGTTATTGAGTAAGACGATCCATTGCGCACCATTATCCATTGCACGACGAATGCCGAGATTATTCCCCGCCGAAAAACCGCCGTTGATATCAGATTCTATCAGCTCAATAGCAATGGGGCAGTCACTGATCGCCTTACGAAGTGTTTTTCGGTCAGAACCTTCACTATCATTATCAATTACGTACAGCTTAAAATCTGAATCGCTTTGCAGACTCAACGAACGTATGAGCCTCAGAGTGACGTTCGCGGCATTGAAGTTGATGGTAACAATGGAAATCATGCTTGCGAGGTTACGAGCGACACCATGCGGCGCTGAAAGTGATTGATATCATACTGCTTTGCATGAGATTGTATCGTTTCTCTATGATAGCTTCCGTACGACCTCGTTAAGCGGTGTACGCCGTCGGCGATCGCTTCAGGAATTGTATCATCGAAAAACTCTCCGGTGACTCCTTCGAGTACGGATTCTACAACGCCACCCCTCCGAAGTGCGAGGACTGGTTTACCACGAAGCATCGCTTCAACTGCAGTTAATCCCCAATCTTCATCGTTGGCTATGAGCACAGCGATGCATCCTTCGTAGAGCGCATCAAGCTGAGCGTCGCTAATCCAACCCGTACAGGTAACAATATCAGGTGCATTGCGGCGAAGCTTCGCCAACAACGGGCCCGCGCCAACGATCACGAGTCGCTCTCGCAGCTTAGCAAAAACATCGATCATAACCTGAAGCTGCTTGTGCGGAACAGCTCGTGCCACAATCAGATAGTAAGGAACGTTCGGAACAAGCGAATGATCGAGCGGACCCGCTGCCCTCGTCGGCGGCGGAATCACGGTCGATGATCGGCGGTAATATTTTGTGATTCGGCTGGACACGGTGGAGGAGATCGCAATCATGTGATCCGGTCTTTGCGCAGCTTCGAAATCCCATACTCGAAAACCATGTCGTAATATTTGCGATGTCATTCCGGACCGTTCATAGGAAGCATGCCGATCCCAGAGCAATCGTGATGGACTGTAGCAGTAGCAAAAATGGCGTGTTGAAGGTCGAGTAACAATCCCCTTCGAAAAAAGAACGGAAGAGGAAAGTACCACGTCGTAGCCAGAGAGATCGAATGACTCCATGGCGGTGGGCATAAGAGGACCAAGCAGCGCTGGCATTGACGATGCTCTCGGCAGCGATTGTAAGTACGACGCACGTATATCTGCCGAGGGCAGTAATGCCGTTGAAATAGTTGGCGAGTGCAGCAGTGTATAAATGGGTGCCGATGGCCAAATAGCGTGCAGCTGTTCGAGCACGCGCTCAGCCCCACCGTACGAGATTATCCAATCATGAACAAGCGCGATATTCATTCACGAGCGTTTTGCTATGACATTCTTTTTGTATATTTCCAAATTCTCAAGAACTTTACCGGTGCCACGAGCCACGCAAAAGAGTGGGTCGTCAGCGATTCTCGCGGGCACGCCCGTCACTTTGGTTATCAATTCATCAATGTTACGCAGCAGCGCGCCACCACCTGATATTACGATACCTCGGTCCATGATATCAGAGCAAAGTTCTGGAGGTGTTATCTCGAGAACACCCTTAATGATTTGAATAATTTCGCGTAGATGCTCGCTCAATGCTTCGGTGACTTCGTTACTTGTGACCTGTATCGTCTTCGGAAGGCCCGTGGTCAAGTCGCGCCCTTTTATGTTCAGTGAGTCTTCGTGGGCTCCTCGGAGTGCGCTTCCAAGATTTATTTTAATGAGCTCTGCAGTGCGCTCGCCAATGGCGAGTCCATGTTTCTTTTTGATGTACTCGACAATTGCTAAGTCAAATTTTACACCTCCGATACGAACGGACTGAGCCGACACAATTCCGCCAAGTGAAATTACTGCTAGCTCTGTAGTGCCTCCGCCAATATTCAATATCATGTTGCCAATGGGGCTATTGATCGGTATCTGTGCGCCGATTGCTGCGAGTACTGGCTCTTTCACGAGGAATGCGGAGCGCGCCCCTGCTGCAAGTGCACACTCAATAACCGCTCTCTTTTCGGCGCTGGTAATACCAGCGGGAACCGATACGAGCACCTCCGGCTTCATGAAGTGAAAGGCGCCACTCGCTCGTCGAATAAAGTACTTAAGCATGGCGCCCGTTACGCGATAATCAGCGACTGCTCCGTCGATAAGCGGTCGAACAATGGTAATACTATCAGGCGTCCGACCGATCATGTCCTTAGCGGCGTTTCCTACAGCAAGGATCCGGTTATCGAGTACCGAAACAGCAACCACGGATGGCTCGTTGATAACAATGCCCTTCTTCGGTGTATAGACTACGGTGTTAGTTGTTCCTAAATCAATACCAATCTTGCGTGACATAGAGTCTGAATATCGCATAATTACTACTGTATTTCAATGTGTCTTTGCGGTATAATACTGGATATGCAAAAACGAACACGACGCGTGCTTTTCTGGTTTGCGGCAGTCGTCTTCGTTGTGGCCTCGTGGGCTGCAATTCTCTACGCGCAAGGGTATGCGTACGATTTTAGCACGCGCACATTTGTTCGGACCGGGGCGATTGCGGCCACGGTGAATACGAATGCTTCACTCTACATAGACACGATCCGGGTTGGCGACACTTCATTTCTGGGAAACAGAGTTGGCAAGGAAGGTGTATTGCCGGGTTACTACAACATTCAGATTACTCGCGACCAACATAGTGTATGGAAGAAGAATGTAGTTGTGCAGGAGGGGCAACTGACGGATTTTCCAAATGTTTTAATTCTTCCGATTGATCCTGATAGTCTTTCGAGCTTACGCCGCGAGGCATCGAGCTCGATGCAGGAGTCAAGCGTATTCCGCGGGTCACCCATAAAGAAGATGAGAGTGGAGTCGGGTGACCCGGCGCTTTACCTTGTCGATACAGCGCTGTATGACGCAAGAACGTCATCGGCGTCAATGCTTTCCGATCGTGTGCTGGGATTTACCGTCACGCGCGACAAGAGTCGTGTGGTCTGGTGGACGAGAAACGAAGTTTGGGTCATGTGGTTTCGCAACACCGATCAACAACCTTATCGCACTGAAGATGAGCAGCAGTCCATTACGCGATTCTCATCCCCCATTCAAGGGGTCGCATGGTTCCGCGATAACGAGCATCTTGTAGTAGATCTCGGCAATGCAAGCTATCGCATCCTCGAGCTCGATACTCGCGGTGGAGTGAATGTTATCAAGCTCTGAGGTTGCGTGATATACTTATAACACTGTCGCAACGGTATGAATCCTACAGCTACCCTTCATCGATTATTGGCGGCGGCCGTTCAGCGTGAGGCCAGCGATCTTCACATCGCGGTAAAGCGACGACCAATCATACGAGTCGCTGGTGAGTTACTTCAGCTTGAGGATGAGGAGGCTCTCAATGAGGAAAGCGCGCAGGCGATAATTTCAGAGTTAATGCATCCGGATCAGCGCGAGCGTTTCATTCGAGAGCATCAGCTGGATTTTGCATACGCCTTATCTGATAATACCCGCTTTCGTGTCAATGCATACATACAGCAAAATAGCTGGTCAGCTGCATTGCGACTCGTGCCAGCAAAAATTAGAACGATTGATGAGCTAGGCCTTCCCGCGGTCATACACGAGTTCGCGAAAATGCATCAAGGATTTGTGTTGCTCGTCGGTCCTGCTGGTCACGGAAAATCCACAACTACCGCAGCCATTCTCGACGAGATTAATCGGGAGAGAAGCGCGCACATCATCACGATTGAGGATCCTATCGAATACATATTCAATCAAGGACGCGGCATCGTGTCGCAACGCGAGGTCGGTAGCGATACCGCGTCGTTCGCGGATGGCTTGAAAACTGTCTTGCGTCAGGATCCAGATGTTGTGATGGTCGGAGAAATGCGCGACTCGGAATCAATTGCAGCTGCCATGACGGCTGCTGAAACGGGACACTTGGTATTCTCCACACTTCACACAAATTCTGCGTCACAAACAATCGATCGCATCATTGACTCCTTTCCACCAGCGCAGCAACAGCAAGTCATTACACAAATTGCCACAACTCTGGTCGCTATAATATCGGTGCGGCTCATTCCAAGTTTGCAAGGAGGGAGAGTTTTGGCTTCTGAGGTAATGATAATGAACCCAGCAATTAGGAATCTCATCCGAGAACGAAAAGTGTATTCGATCGATTCGGTGATTCAAATGAGCGCCGATGAACATATGATTACCCTTAATCATTCGCTTGCAAAACTCATTCTGGACAAAAGGATTTCGCTCGAGCATGGTGAGATCTACTCCCCGAATCCTGTCGAACTAAGAAAGTTGTTGTAAATAGAAAACCCTCGCCAATTGAGACGAGGGTTTTCTTTGCTGCTGTTTACTAGCGCTTTGCCCAGCGTGGACCTTTGCGAGATTTTTTAAGTCCAGGCATCTTACGTTCGACTCTTCGTGAGTCACGAGTGAGAAAGCCAGCCTTTTTCAATTTCTTCCTGAAGTTTGCATCAAACAATTCGAGTGTTCGCGAGATGCCATGTCGAACAGCATCGGCTTGACCAGCGATACCACCACCGTTTACAAGAACCGAAACCTTGAATCGTGAAAGAGACTTCAAGCGTCTGAGCGGTGTTTCAACTCGCATCATTAAATTCTTATCCAAAAAATAATCCGAATAGTCCTTGCCATTGACGGTCATAAGAGCTGCGTCTTCAGTGAGCTTATCACCCGCCTTACGCGTCATGAGTCGTACGCGCGCGATTGATCGCTTGCGGCGACCCACTGCCTCGTAATATTTCTCTTTTGCTCCATCGGCGAGTTCCTCCAATACGATTGGCGCAGCGTCTATGTCCTCGTCTTCACGAGACACGGTATCAACGAATGACGTGGGTATAGAGACTATGGGCTCTTCGAGCGCCTTCGTCATGTTGCGTGATCCGGATTTTGATGCAGTCTTTGTTGCCATATTATTTGATGACGATATGATTCAATAAAATATCTCGTTGTCTGTTCTCGGGAAGCATGCCACGAACTACTTTTCGTAGAACCTGGTTCTTATCACGAGACCACGCCTCTTCAAGAGTCCTCTCTTTCATACCGCCAGGAAAGCCTGAGTGCGTGTAATACACTTTCGACGCTGCCTTCGTGCCTTTAAAAATGATTTTATCCAGATTATGAACAACTACCTGAATGTCAGGGATAATATTCGGCGTCCAGGAAGCTGCGTCTTTTCCGCGCAGAACCATAGCAATCTTCGTTGCCATGCGACCCAATGACTGATTTGTAGCGTCGATTTCAATTACTTTCATAGTATTATGCAACAAATTCAACTATCGCCACTGGTGAGCCGTCAGAGCTGCGTCGACCGAGCTTGATCACTCTCGTATAGCCGCCAGCGCGGTCAGCAAACTTCGGAGCAATTTCCTTGGACAGCTTTTCTGCAGCCGCAGATCCTACTGATCGAAGAAGTAATCTGCGTGACGCAAGAGACCCGCGCTTAGCCTGCGTCACTGCCTTGTCGGCGATGGTCTTCAATGTCTTTGCCCTGGCAGTTGTGGTGCGAATCTTGCCATGGGATACGAGCGAAGTTAAGAGACCCTTCAGAAAGGCTTTACGCTGCTGCATCTCTCTGCCAAATGTTCTCTTATTGCCTCGTTTCATGGGATTCAGATAATATCACAGTTACTACGTTGCGTCTAGTTTATTCGGTCTTACTTTTCTTGTTCTTCTTCGGAGCCTTTGCACTCTCCTCGGGAGCCGCAATAGCAGATACCATACTGAAGTGATCCATGAGAATCTGCCCCGCTTGCTTCATTGCGAGCTCAGGCTGCATAGAACCATCCGTTTCCACCTCCATTGTTATGCGATTGAAGTCGATTCTCTGACCTACGCGGACATCATCAACTGTAAAATTTACCATGCGCACCGGCGAGAAAGCAGCATCAACAGAAATAACACCAATCGGTAGCTTCTCTTTCTGTCTCGTCTCAACAGCGACATATCCTCGTCCTTTCGAAATAGTCAGCTCAATTTCAAGCTCAGTTTTCTTATCAGTGATCGTGCAAATCTTTTGCTCTGCATTCACAAGCTCGATGTCGGACGAGAGTTGAATGTCGGCGCCAGTCACCTCGTGCTCGCCTTTCACTTTGAGGGTGACAACCACCGACTCCTCAGAGAAGCTGCGAAAACGAAGACGCTTCAAGTTTAGAAGTACTTCAATGACATCCTCTTGCACTCCAGCGATCGCTCCAAACTCATGCTCAACGCCATGGATCTTAAGTGACGTAATGGCGGCACCTTCAAGCGAAGAGAGCAATACTCTACGAAGAGGGTTTGCAATAGTCGCTCCATACCCTGGCATAAGGGGACCGATTTCGAAAATCGCTTTATTGCCCTCTTTCTTTACTACTTTTACTTCCTCTGGGAGCTGGATCATTACAGTTAATCGCGAACGTAGCGGTATTATACGAGGTTAGGAGGAGAAGTGGTCGGTGGCTCGTAGAGTACGCGGCGTAAGCAATGGGTTAATTAGCGTGAATAGTATTCAATAATTGCCTGCAAATCGACGGTCTGTATTCCGCTTTCCTCTACCGTCGGTAACGACTTAACAGTGGCAGTGAGCTTCTTCTTATCAACCTCAAGCCAGGAAGGCGCCGTTGACGCTTCCATCCAGCGAGGCATCAATGTTGCAAAGTATGGAGATGCTTTTGAAATTTCGCGCACACCTATTACATCACCGACCTTAACCACAATTGATGGAGTCTTTGCTCGTTTTCCATTAAGAGTGATATGGCCGTGGCCAACAATCTGTCTCGCCTGATCTCGTGACTGTGCCAAGCCCATACGAAAAGCGACGTTGTCGAGGCGTGTCTCAAGGCTACGAATGACGGCAATATAAGGAGATTCACGCTTCGCATTTTCAAGAGAACGTTTTACATATGTCTTAAAAGGCTTTTCGAGAAGCCGGTAGACATTACGTACCTTCTGCTTTGAACGTAGCTGCGTTCCAAATTCAGAAAGCTTCCGAGGCCTGCGTCCCGATCCGTGCTGACCAGGTGGAAATGGTCGGCGCACTATCGCTGACTTTGGTGAATTTGAACGCTCACCCTTTAAGGAGAGGTTTTCTCCAATACGTCGCTCAATTTTTCCGCGTGGTCCAGTATATCTTGCCATAGTAGAAGAGTGTAGCTATTAGATGCGTCGTGGCTTCGGAGATTTAACCCCGTTGTGAGGGACTGGCGTCTTGTCCATAATTGAAGTCACATTGAGACCGGTTCCAGCGATACCGCGTACTGCTGCTTCACGGGCTGGACCGACGCCTTTTACCACGATACGCACATTCATAAGGCCAAACCGCTTTGCCTTCTCGACCGCATCTTTTGCTACGAGATTGGCTGCGTAGGGAGTTGACTTCTTGGATCCCTTAAAGCCCAGAAGTCCAGCGCTAGAAAATGTAAGAACATTTCCTCCGAGATCACTAATCGCAATGAGTGTGTTGTTGTATGAAATGTTGATATTTACGACGCCATTCAGTACGAGCTTCTTGGAGCTCTTCTTTGATGAGGTAGCCTCATCCACGGAAACTTCAGCAACATTCGCCGATGCGACGTCTTTTGCCGCTGAAACTTCCGGCTTTGCCTTCGTTGAAGTAACCGTCTTTTTTTTCTTTAGATCGTCAGTCATAGTATCAAGTCTTTTCAGATGATTTTGCTCTTCCAGAGCCCATAGTCTTTCGAACGTTTCCACGAGTTGTTCTGCTGTTCGTCTTAGACCGCCCCTTTACTGGAAGTCGCCGAGAAAGGCGCGAGCCCTTCCATGTGCCGGTCTCCTTCTGGTGCTTCTGATTTTGGCCGACTTCTTTACGCAAATCACCCTCAATTTTATAGGCGCGTTCAATGATTTTCTGAATTTTACCGAGCTCCTCGCCAGTTAACTCCGATGCCTTCTTATCAAAATCAATCCCGGCGCTCTTTAGAATAATAGCAGCAGTTGTCGGTCCGATACCGTACAAATACGGCAAAGAAAACAATATCTTTTTGTTATCCGGGATTGTAACACCAAAAATACGTGGCATAAATAGTATAATCGAATTAGCCCTGACGCTGCTTGTGCTTGGCAATTTTGCAAACACAATACAAACGCTTCTTGCGTCGTACTAGTTTGCAGTTGTTGCACATTGGTTTTACAGATGCTTGAACCTTCATTATTGATAAAATGATAACCTTCCTTTCCCGGCCATTGCTGCGCTAATTGCGGTACACGATCCTACCACGAGAGCCGTCAGGAGTCACCTCCATGGAGACCTTATCTCCTACCATAACTTTGATGTGACGCAGTCTCATCCTGCCCGCTAAATAAGCAAGCACAACAGTGCCATCTTCTAGCTGGACACGGAACGTAGTGTCAGGGAGTGCTTCAATGACGCTACCGGTGACTTTTTGCTTTTTCTGGTCGATCAAGGGTGCTGTGCTTAGCGCTCAATGAGTGAGCTTGTAAAGCCCATATATACTAGCAGATGGCACCTGCGCTGTCAACGGGCGTTGAGCTCTTCCGCTGAGTGCTTGATTTCAAGCTTGATTTTACTTGCGTCTCGTGGAGCTGAACGCACCCAAAAGGGTGAAAAGAACACGGATGCTGACGCAATATCTTCACGTGCCTTGAAATAATTGGAAATTCCAGCGCTCGATAAACCTCGAATGTCTTGCGCGATGGCGAATGCATCTATCGGCGCATAACCCGCACCCTTCATCGCGACTTTAAAGCTCAACGTCGCCAAGTCCTTGTTGTACGCAATTTCCTTGAAGCTCACTGATAGATCGTCGGCATCTACTGATACATGCTCATTTCTTAAAATTGTGCGCTCCAGTAAGTCCATAAGATCCGCTTTACGAAATGCAATAGTTTTAATGGTTCCCGTTGCTGAAACCGTAACGAAATCACCTGCGTCATCAGCGTTCGCTGAACTTGTGAGGTTTGAAATCACGAGAGAATCCTGGTTCAAGACCTGTAGGTCCGATCCCTGAGCGGAAATGGAAGTCTGAATTTGCTCCTTTACGAGCGCTAGTGCAGCGCTCTTCGCCTCATCATAATTGGCCTGCGTGATGACAGATGACGGCCCCGATGCTCCGCCAGACATCGCAGCATCAGACTTGCCATAGATGGCAGCTGCCTTGCTCGTATCTCCCTTTTCTTTGAATGCAACAATAACGAAATCGGATGGCGGAATGTTGTAGTTGGCTCCCGGTGCATCAGCTATCACATCAACGGCAATTTTGCCTGGTATGGTAGCGCCAGCGACCATCGTACTACCAGGAACAACAATAGACTGTAACGTTCGAAATAGCTTGCCATCCGACGTGGCTAGTCTTGTGTTCGTAACGAGCGGCTGCCCCGTGGACGAATATGCGTTGTAGAGCGTAATCTTACCTCTTGCCTTCGATGCAACATCACGACGACCCGTTGCAGACACTGTATGTTCCGCGGTCTTCGAAACTTCTATTAATTGTCCGGGAAGCTTTGCGAATGCCTCGTCTATGGTTGAAAAAACATCAGACGATTGAATTGATATCGTGGTATCAAGTTGCTTTGAAACGGGCACAATCGCAACACGAACCGATCCAGTCATGAGATACACAGCGCCAGCCAATACAAGCGCTGCAGTCACGACCATAGTGATTGCGACGCGCTTAGATATACGAGCACTGGATGAAACTCTTGAAACGCTCGAAAATGTCCTCTGCAACGGGGATGTGTTTGTTTTCATCCCCCTCCAAACCGTGTCGATATAATCCGACCCCGCTGCAAGTGCGGTTTCCTCCGGTGACAAACCGCGCTGAACAGGAATCTTCGCTGGCTTTTCGGGTTTTGCTACTGGGGTGAAAGTTCTTGATGGCACTCCGATGCGCACGCCATCCACCGCGCTCATTATCGGTGCTCTCTGGCTATTCGACTTAGGTGCGGCAGCGAGAGTGGCTGTCGCAAGCACCTCATCCCCAAGTGAATCCTCCATGCCGGGCGCTTCCTTCTCATCGACAATATTTCCCTCGTCGTCTTCGATGTGCATGTTTCGCAGTGGATCCTCTTCATCATAATCGTCTCCGGTGTTACCCGTGGTTTGGTCTGAGGTTAGCGGGACATCACCCAGATCAGCTGCGTCGTCAAAATTTGGTATATCAAAATCAGTAGGAACCATCGCAGCGGCTACGGTAGCTTTCGACGGAGACGACTTCGAGGAGCGCTCACCACCCGTTGACATCACATTAAATCCGTATTTCTTTGCGAGCGAAGCGGTGGAGGCGACAGAAGTGAGAATTGAAATCGACTTCTTTGAGCCGAGCGCCTCAGATGCGAACGCCGCAAAATGGTCCTCATTTCTAAATAACTTTCCGACTTTAGGAAGGACTAAAATGACCTCATCTGCTGATGTATCTCGAAAAAGCTCGAGAATATCGTTGAATGAGTCGTCCTTTAGGACATTGATTATTTTAACGCTCATCGAGTTTGCTGTGAGTTCAAACGTAAGTATACCCCCGAATCACACCTGCGTACACTATTCGTGTGGACTAGTGGTGCGACTGCAAGACACGCAGCTCGCAATAGTCACACTCCGAATCACTGCATCGTTGATTCCAAAATGAAAGAGATTGAATTTCCTTGGCAACTCTAACGATGTCCGCTGCAAGCTCGATAGCCATTTCAGGAGTCACAGCGAATCGCTCGCGATGCCACTTCCCCTTGGCGTCCGGTTCAATAAAATCAATCACCCCTTCGCCCATGCGATACTTCCCTCCTTGGAAGCGATCGAGTAGCAGTTTATAGAATATGAGTTGGCGCATGTAGTTGCCATCTCCATCTTTCACTGCACCGATAATCTGATTTCTTGTTTTTGGCTTACCGGTTTTATAATCTACAACAATTACATTTCCTGATGCGTCAATAAGCTCAACTTTGTCGATCTTTCCATTAATGAGCACACCCTCCGCAAGTTCAACAGCAGTGACACGAAGTTGATTTAGTATGGTGGGCTTCCATGTAGCACTATACGTATCGTAGTAGCCTTCCAGCGCCGAGCGCCCCCTCGAAAGTGCAACGTCGAGCTGTGGCTTTTGAAACGGCTGATGCCGAATAAAGTCCTCGAAAAGCGCTACAAGACTTTCGCGAGTACCAGTTATGCCATTCGCGAAGCGGTTAAAGAACTCTTCAAGAGCTCTATCGACGGCATTACCATACATAAGGGCGAACGCGGGAGCTTCAGGTATCCGCAGTAAATTGGTGTAAAAATATTTCCAGGGACACTTTAAATAGTTATTGAGCGCCGTCACAGACAAGCCGTGTCGCGCAAATAACTCATTCAGAAACTCCTTGTCGGCTCCCAGTGGTATGGTCGGGGGTGACGCCTGATATCGTATTGCCCCCTCCTCAAGCCAACGATACTCAAGCCCTGCGGTATCAATGCATGCGAGAAGACTTGGATTGATGTCGGCTATGTATTGTGTCGGGAGCGACTCTGATCCCGTACTGTCGCGAAGGCTATACGAAAGAACTATCTGATTTCTCGCACGGGTGAGGGCGACATAAAAGATATTTCGCTCTTCGTCGTCATTGATAGGGCTTGGCGGGGTGTCGAAGCGTTGTTTTTGGAAAAGTGCCACGGGAATACGAATAAGCTCTCGACGCTGTCGCGAACCCCAATGACCATCGATAGCGTCTATAATATAGACATAATCGAACTCCATGCCCTTGCTCTTATGAGCGGTCATGACGCGAACACGACCCGGGAGGGACGTGCCAGTATGCGACGAGAGGGCAATACCGTGTTCGCGTAGGAAATCAAGATGCTCAGCAAATTGCCGAAGCGTGATAGTGCGGTCGCGCTGTATCCTTGAACGGAGCAAATCATATAGCTCGTGAAGCCTCGCAAGCGTGTCTGGTGCTTGAGCACTTGAAATGATGCCTCCCAGTAATCCAGACTCGCGAATAATTCGCTCGAGAGCTTGCGATGCCTCTGGCTGTTCGGCGTCTCGCGACCATGACGCAAAATTGGCTGAAAGCTTTGTAAGCGTTTCGACTCCTTCGATGCCCGCGTCACGAAGTAGCATACTTGAGCGTATAACATCGTATGGATTGCGCCCTTGCCGACAAAACTCGGTGAGCTTGTAGATGTCGAGTGGGTCCACGCCAAGCGTCGGAGCGTGGAGCGCAACCAGGAGGGGTCCAGGAGAGCCAAAATTTCGAATTGCATCGATGATGCGAATGAGCTGGTGAAGATATGGATCTGCCAACAGATCCTGTTGCGTAGAGAGCGTATAGGGAACTGAAAGCTTCTGCAAGAATTCACTCATTGCGACGGCATCCGAATTATCTCGAGTCAGTATGGCGATTGACTCAGGTTTCACACCGGCTTGCAGTCGAGAACGAATATGTTCGGCTATACTCCAATATTCGACATCTGGTCCGCTCAGTGCAAGCACGTGAACCAAGGCATTATCATGACCAGACTGCGCCGTAAGAGCTCCGTCTTCACCTGGGCGAATCCCCTCAGCAGCATCCAAAATAAGCTGGCTCGAGCGATAGTTATCTTGCAGCGCAATAAGCTTCACATCTGGATACAAGGATTTAAAATAGAGGAAGTTCTCCAGTGATGCTCCCTGGAAGCGATAAATTGCTTGCTTTGCATCTCCCACAACGAACAGATTCGGAAGCTGCCAAAATGAAGCAAGAAGTTCGATGATGCGATTTTGCGCATTATTCGTATCCTGATGCTCGTCAACGAGTAAATACTGATGCTTCTCTTGCAGTATCAAGCGAAGCTCTTCATTCGTCTCGAGTGCGCGGGCAACTTCCATTATCATGTCATTGAAGTCGTACAGGCGCTGCACTCGAAGCA
This sequence comes from Minisyncoccota bacterium, assembly GCA_017992005.1. Classification (GTDB taxonomy): domain Bacteria; phylum Patescibacteriota; class Minisyncoccia; order 2-02-FULL-40-12; family GWA2-44-9; genus JAGOPO01. The sequence continues at coordinate 11,039 of JAGOPO010000011.1, read as the reverse complement.
TCTTCTGATATGCCTCGTAGAGAATCGCGAGTTCTCGTAGCTTCAAAATCTGCTTGAGCTGCTCTTGATATGCGCCCTTCATCTTTCCTTTGTGGACTCCTTTTTCGTGGTACAAATCAACCGCGTTTACGATCGTGCTTTCCTCGCTGGCTGCCACCGCTACCACACGATCACACCCCACTCCTTCCCGCTTGAGTCTATTTATGGAGCTGATAACTGCTTTGAGATACAAATCTGGAGCATTTATAGGTCGTAAGAGCTCAATACCCGCAGTCGTATCAATCAGTTCCTGCAGTAGTACCGCCTGATCAGACTCAGTAATCGATGCCGCGCCTGCAAGCACGCTCAACGCTTCGGGGTACTCTTGAATAACTGAATTACAATACGCGTGGAACGTCGTCACTGAAACGCGATACGCGTCCGTGCCTATTATAGCGGCCAAACGGCCTCTCATCTCAGCCGCCCCCGACTCCGTAAACGTCAACGCTAATATCGCTTCAGGGGGCGTATCCGTTCTAAGTAAAATCGCAGCAATGCGAAGTGTGAGGATTTTTGTTTTGCCCGTTCCAGGTCCCGCAATTACCATGACTGGACCGTCGATAGCATCGACAGCCTCGCGTTGGCGATCATTTAATTGAGCGTAGAGTGCGTCAAATGCATCAGTTCTCGACATATGCTCAATTGTACATATTTATATACATCAACGCGAACGCGCCGTATGTTGCGTATCGGAGGAGCCGAGAGCGAGGCGTGCGCTAGAGGTGCTCGCTGGTACCAGTGCGCGATGCGTCGAGCGCTTCATTGTGCAGGTAGCCTTCAACGATGAGTCGGGTTTCATGTGCTGTTTTTGATTCCATTAACTTCGCGCGCAGGTTTGCTGCACCTGGCCATCCTGACGCATACACTTTGTAGAATTTCTTCATCAGATCAAATGACTTAATGCCGTCCCACTGCGCAATCCATGCGTCCGTGTGAGTGAGGAGTAGGTGCAGACGTTCTCGAGGTGTCCGCGCTTGATTATCGAGCGCATGAAATAGCCAGGGATCGTGAAATATACCACGCCCGACCATGTATCCATCGACGCCATACTGCTCAGCTAAACCCCTGCCCTGCTTCGCTGACAACACATCGCCATTGCCGACGCAGAGGATGTTAGCGTCATGCGCCATCACGGCTGCACGTCCGATATAATCCCAATGCGCAGGAACTTTACTCATCTCCTTTACCGTGCGTCCGTGGACAATCAGAACATCTGGGTGTGCTTTGAGAATGGAAGGTATCCATGTATCCATCTCACCAATATCATGCATGCCAAGACGAGTCTTAACCGCAACGGGCAAATCAATCGCCCCCTCCCGCGTTGCCGCTATAAGATCCTGCGCTAGCGAGGGATTGCGAATAAGTGCTGCACCGGCTCCTTGTTTTAGTATCGACCGGTCGGGACATCCCATGTTTAGATCCACACCATCGAAACCTAGTTGTCTCGCAAGCGCACCTGCCTGAAATAGGTGCTCGGGATTTGTTCCAAAAAACTGTGCGACAATGGGACGTTCATTTTCAGATCGAGCAAGATCAAGCAGGAGACGCGAACGACCTTCAGATGCTAATCCATGAGCAGAAACGAACTCGGTGTAGTATACGTCGGGACGGCCACAACGCGAGACAATGGAGCGAAATGCCTTATCGGTGACATCTGCCATTGGGGCTAAGACTGAGAATGGCTTCCGAAGATCTTTCCAAAAATGCTCCGTCATATTAGGCAAGATGGGGGCCACGACCGTTCCCTGAGATAGCATTCGGCTGAAGCTGAATGCGTCGCGAACCCAGAGCTACCCCGTCGAGCGATGCGTGAAACGAGTATGCCCCATATGCAGTAAATTTGACCTGTTCGAAGTTTGCGATGATCTGCCAGTTACCAGATGTGGTACGCACAGGAAGCTCTGCATGTGTCACCAGGACATTATTGGGGTCGCGGATATCCGCCTGAAGAATATGCTCGCCAGGCACGTCGATGTCGAAGTTTACGACGATAGCAAAGCGTGGATATACGAATGGAAGCGCTGCCGCATTCAGATGCGTAAAAATACCAATTAAGTTTAAATTATTCGTCCCCTCTTGTAGGAATGCCTCACGACACACAATGATAAATTGGGGAACTACATTCATGCTCCAATGACAGCTTTAATTCTTCGAATGCCAGATGAAACCGCCTCCTCTTTCGTGATTTTGAAATGACCGATGGCACCAGTGTGAGTAACATGTGGTCCACCACAAAACTCCCTACTGATAACCAATCCCGATTGAGGATCTTCCACGCTGTACACCGACACAGTGTCGCCGTACTTCTCGCCAAACGCACCCAGTGCGCCGAGATCAAGTGCGCGCTGCTTGGGCATCATTTCGTGATTGACTGGCAAATCACGAGCAATCCATCCGTTCACGAGCTCCTCCACGCGAGTTAACTCATCGATAGTCATTTTGGTCGTATGCGAAAAATCGAATCGAGTGCGTTCTGCATTAATATTACTACCCTTCTGAATAACGTGCGCCCCTAAAACGTCGCGTAGCGCCTTGTGTAGAAGATGAGTGGCAGTATGATATCGAACGACAATTTCAGAGTGATCAGCAAGGCCGCCCTTAAAAGTTCCGGCCGATGACGTCCTCGAAAGATCTTTATGCTTTGTAAAGGCACGCTCAAATTGAACGCGATCCGGGTGCTTATCATTGTCGCGTGCAAGCTCATAGGTTAATTCCCATGGAAACCCAAATGTCTGATAGAGATTAAACGCTGCCTCACCGTCAACGATTTCCAGTTTTGCAAATTCACGGAGTCCTTTCTCAAGTGTGGCTGTAAATTTCTGCGCTTCCGCTGCGATGATGCGTCGAATTGTCTCTTCGTTCTCTCGCAACTCAGGGTATGCATTGCCCATACATTCAACACAAGCGGCTAGTACCGCAACGTGCCAATCAGCATGCATCCCTAGCTGGCGCCCGAAAACAAGTGCGCGGCGCAGCAATCGGCGTAGTACATATCCACGATCCTTGTTTGCTGGTTCAACACCATCGGCAATAATAAAGGCGCTCGAACGAATGTGGTCCACAATGACGCGTAGCATTTTCTCCGTATCAGAATGTTGTATCGTCACGCGCTGCCGCGCAACGTGCAATAGTGGCGCAAAAAGCTCAGTCTCAAATACTGATTGCTTTCCGGTCAATACGGTCAATGTGCGCTCAAGTCCCATCCCGGTATCAACATTTGGCTTGGATAGTTTTTCGTAGGAGCCCGTTTCTGTTTTGCGATACTGCATAAAAACATCATTCCAAATTTCTACCCATCGGGAATCCGTTGGGTCAAACTGTTCGGGTACGGGGGTTTGATGATCAATCCAATAGAACATCTCCGTATCAGGACCGCAGGGTCCAGTTTGTCCTGCTGGACCCCACCAGTTGTTCTCTCGTGGAAGAAATGCAATACGGCTATCAGAAACTCCCAAGGATTTCCAGATATTCGCAGACTCCTCGTCTTTTGGAGCCGTCTCATCTCCTGCAAAACATGAAAAGGCTAATCTCTCTTGGGGTATTCCAAGCCACTGCGGCGACGTTAGGAATTCGAAACTCCAGCGAATCGCGTCATCCTTAAAATAGTCGCCGAGCGACCAGTTCCCCAACATCTCAAAAAAGGTCAAATGGGTTGCATCGCCAACTTCATCGATATCACCCGTTCGTATGCACTTCTGCACATTCACGATCCGCGTTCCCGCAGGATGGGGTTCGCCCAATAAGTACGGAACGAGTGGGTGCATGCCGGCAGTAGTAAAGAGCACCGTAGGATCGTTCACGGGTACAAGTGGCGCCGAAGGAACCACAGTGTGGCCTTTGGAAACAAAGAAGTCGAGGTAGAGTTTTCGAAGCTCTGCATGTGTCATGGAGCGTATCGTACAACAAAAAACTCCCTCCGGCTAGAGAGAGAGTCCGCACGACCCACCTAGATTCTGATGATACTGCCACTACTAATCCCAGCGTACTCGACGGATCTGCCGATGAACCTACCCCATAACTTCCATGTGATCATACGAACATACGTATGACTACAGTTATCCTTAATCAGTGCCCGCTCTCGCCACGGAGTCACGTCCGCCCAAACGGTTACTCTTTGCAATCCCGGGAAACGTTCCATCGTCGCGTAGAGGGAGTGCGCGTATTTGTCCGAGCCATCGCAGGTGACCAGGATGTTCGCTTTTCGCTCGTTTCGAAGTACGTACTTAGGGTATCGCATCGTGCATGCATCACAGCCAAACGCCCGTGAATGAATGCGCAGATGATTACTCCAAGCATTCCGCATCGCCGCGAGGCCGCGCTTCCCGTATCCGCCAACTCGGGAAAAGAAGTAATATCGCAGCGCGTCTCGCGCATCCCCCATGGTGGCGGTGACGGGAACGGATTTCGCTTTGTACTCCTCGCAGATATCCTCAATATCCTCCTTGCAAGCAAACGGATTGAAATACGTCATCACTAAACGAATCCAATAGTGCAGTAGCACGGGTAACGCTCCTTGAAAATACTTTACCTCAATTATGACTTATGGTCAAGCTTGTCCAGCCCAAGCATATGCACTCCAATATAAACAACAGCGGATACGACGACAAAATCGATACTCACCGAAACGAAGTCTCCCCACTTAATTATCGCGGAACCCAAGGACCAAGTAGCATCTTTGAGATCACCAACCTTGTTGAGCAAAATACCCAAGATCGGGTTTACAATATCCGCGACCAATGCACTTACAAACTTGGATACAGCACCTCCAAGTATAAAACCAACAGCCAGTCCGACGACTCCCTGCTTTCTGACGAATTCAATAAATCCTTTCATAGTGATAGTTATATGAGGTACGAAGAAAAGATGCTCCATAGCCAGTGTAGCACGAAGACCCAGCACGCGATTGCGGAGGTGAATATGAATATCCAGAACCGCGCAAATTTCTTTTCATCATCGGCGAGTGCCATATCAGCGACTGTACCAATCGTACGGTAAAATACCAGTCGTCGTAGACTTGGGAGATACTACGACAGATATACGTGAATGATCCGTGCAATGCGCGGCAAGCCCACAGGTGACGTAGTTCGAGTAGTAGGCAAGATAGTCGCCGAGGTCACTACCAAGCGACTGCGGATCACGGACGCGGGCAGATACGTAATACTCCCCTTCAGGAACACTCAGGCTCCATTGCGGAATGAGCTGCTCTGCGTCGCCCGCCGAGACGGTGACGCATGTTTGCTTATTCGAACCAATGGCTTCGGCGCACACTATTTGCTCCGGAATGTATTCGCCCGGATAGTTTGTCGATCCCTCAATGACGCCCATCGAGCTTGATATATTTGCAACGTTCGACAGCCCATACCACATCGCGCACCCCACCACGACAATACCAAGTGACACCTTGAGAGAATATGTAAGGAGTTCTGGAGTCATTGCGAAGATGAAGGAATTCTGTTATAATTTCAGTGGATTAGCAAGCTTTACATGGGGATTATGGTGAAGCGGTTATCACAGCGCTCTGTGGCAGCGCGGTCACGGGTTCGATTCCCGTTAATCCCCCACTTATATTAGTTCAGGCCACTTCCAACTGCATCTCCAATAGATGCATGGCCGTCGCGGTGCAGAAGCTCAACAAGACCATAGTTCAGCTGACCGATAAGCTGCGGCCCTTGATAGACCATACCGGTGATGAGTTGAACCAAGGAAGCACCAAGGCGAATTTTTTTGTACGCATCCTCTGCCGTAAATACACCCCCAACACCAATGAGCACTTTTTCGCCACGAGTTATGCGAGCGACACGTTCTAGTTGTGCGTCGGCGAGAGGCTGGACGATCTTCCCTGATACTCCGCCTCTACCCGGAGTGCTCCCTTTGTAAGCTTTCGTCAGATTGGTGCAGATATAACCAGTAACACCCTTTCCTGAAGAGCGCTTGATGAGCTGCTCTAATTCTCGGCCATCAAGATCTGGGGAAAGCTTTACAAATACGGGCTGGCGCAATGCTAGGTTTTCAGCAGCAGAGAGTAGCTCCGAAAAAAGCACCGGGTCCGTAAATGGCTGCCCGCCAAATGCATTCGGACAACTGATATTCAGCGTAAAATATGCGGCTGAATCCCGAAACGCATGTAATACCTTGCAATAATCCGCGATAGCATCCTCGGGTGATACTACGAACGGACTGTTGGTCTTTGCGGCGCTGATTCCAAGGGCTATGCGCTGTTGCACACCGGCGAATCGCGGCGCAATCGCATCAGCCCCATCATTCATAAGTCCATAATGCACCTGCAATGCCTGCTCTCTTGTCATACGCCACAGTCGAGGCTTGCTATTGCCAGCACATTGCTGACCAGTGATCGATCCGATCTCCGCAAATCCGAACCCGACATCGGGAAGGATGTTGCACAAGCGAGCATTTTTATCGAAGCCAGCAGCAAGACCAATTGGGTTCCTAAAATTGATACCAGCGATAGTTGAGCGAAGGGCTGGGTGGTCGAAGGAGAATGCACATCGTGTTACGAATCTCCCAAGACGATACTCGCCAAGAAGCGATCCAAGCCTTGTCGCCGCGTCATGGACGTCCTCTGGATTACGACGAAATGCTATCGGCTTTAGTATGCGTCGGTAGAGTTGAGCGCAAAGCAATGAATGATTGCCGTAAGCCATATGGAAATGACATCAGCCGAGCCAACGCGTAAATATACCCGTAGATATCATGCGGCCACTCTTCTGCTGCAAGCACAACTGTCCAGCTTCGAGCTTGCCAGCGCGAGATTGTATTGCATCTTCCAAGAGATTGTAGATGGCAAGCTCTGAAGTGTTTGTGGCATACGCGTTGATAATCAGAAATTTTGCGTTCGGTGATAGGAGTGAAACGCAATCTCGAATGAGCGCCGGCATATGTTCATTAAATTTCCAAATTTTGCCGGTTGGCGAATGCCCAAATGCCGGAGGATCCATAACGATTCCTTCGTATTGAGCGCCGCGCTTCACTTCATTCTTTACGAATTTTGCCGCATCCTCCAGCATCCATCGAATAGAGTCTGGAGCGAGTCCGTTGAGCTCTTGGTTGTCTTTCGCCCACCCTATAGCAGGACGCGATGCGTCGACGTGTGTCACGAACGCACCCTGTTGCGTAAGCCACACCGACGCGGCTCCTGTATACGCAAAGAGGTTGAGTACTTTTGGCTTATCGAGACCTCGTAGCTGCTCGGACATGAGCTTCCAATGAAATGCCTGCTCGGGAAATACCCCTGTATGCTTAAAGTTCATTGGCCTCACACGGAGCTTCATGGTTTCAAATGCGAGATCCCAGTGTTCAGGTAATGCATCCTTCACCTGCCACGCGTCATCACGAAAGATAGCATTTGCACTCTCCCAGAGTTTCTCAGGCTCCGAACGCTTCCAAATAGTTTGAGGATCGGGGCGTGCTAAAAGATAGGAACCCCATCGTTCAAGTCGGTAGCCGTCTCCCGAATCAAGCAGTTCAAAATCATGAAAACCCTGCGCACCATTCGTATACATATCCGTAGTGTACATGAGCTACCCCATTCTTGCTACCCACGAGACAGAAGTGAAGCAAGAAATGCCTCCGACGATGGTGCACGTCCGAGAAAATCACGAACGAGCGTTAGCTCATCTCGACTTGCTCCTGGCGCGAGAAGGCGAGTCTTGAGCTGCTTTCCAATCACTACATTAAGTGGGTCGCTTTGGAATCGTGAAAAGAGATCGAGAGCATAGACCTTACTCCAGAGATAACCATAGTACCCCGCATCATAGTCGCTCATATGTCCCCATCCAGCCGGGAAGAGCGACGAATCGGGAAGCTCAATTGTTTCGTGTTGCAGCTTGAGCGCCCGATATGTGTCCGCAAGCGCCTGCGGGGATTGAGTTGTGTCTGTTGGCTGCGAGTGAATCTGCAAGTCATATAATGCATGCGTTGCCTGTTGAAGGTATTGCGTGGCGTTCATGTGGTAGCGCGCTGCTAGCACGGACGCCAGCATAGATTCAGGCATGGACTCACCTGTTTTGTAATGAGCACTTAGGCGTGAAAGAACACGCGCATCCCACGCCCACTCTTCAAAGAGTTGGCTTGGTGCCTCCACAAAATCAAGAGCGACACCGAATCCATTTTGTCGCTGCCATCGACCAGAGGAGAGCAATGCATGCATTACGTGACCAAATTCATGCAGAAGGGTTTCGACTTCTTCGTGTGACAATAACGAGGGTGCGTCGGGTGTGCTCTTGGGGAAATTACAGACAAGAGCGACAAAGCCATGCATCTGAGCACCCGCATCATCAACGCGCCCTAGGGTGACCGGGAAAGCAGCAGCATGTCCATACTTCCCACTTCGTGGATGAAGATCGAGCGCGAAGTGCCCGCAGGGAGAGCCCTCGTTGGTAACCTCGTACAGCACAGCGTCTTCATACCAGAGTGATGCATTTGTAATGCGAGTAAACTGCAAGCTCAATACTTCTTGATACATCGCGAGCATACGCTCCACAACGACGAGTAGCGGGAAATATTCCTTCACCTTCTCTTCGTCTATGCTGTAGCGCTCTTGGAGCAACTGATAACTGAAGTACCCCATCTCATAAAATTGTATGGGCGATCGCCTCTCCAAATGTAGATGTTTCTTTTTAATTTCTATGAGGTCGATGAATTCAGATCGGGAGACTGATTGCAGCTTTGTTAAGATTCCCTCGATGAACGCGGTAGCGGCAGCACCGCTTTTTGCCATGCGAACTTCGGTAACGCAATCCGCGTGAGTTGCATATCCCAACATGCGCGCATGAGCTTGTCGGAGCTCTAGTATGCGAGCAAGCCTCTCGAGATTCTCACGACCACCCTTTTGCCAATTTTTCGTTGCGAGCTCGCGACGAGCTGCGCCATCGTGCGCCATGCGCATAAATGGGAAATAGTCTGGGTACGCTAAGGTAACTCGATACCCATCACCATCACGTGCCAATCCCGATATATAACGCTCCGGGAGACCGGCCAACTGATCGCGCGCCACCACAATACCATCCTCCCACTCATTGATTGCGACTTCAAACGACGTTTCGAGGTTCTTGAGATCGGTAACGATCACCTTTAACTGACGAAAATCGTCGTCTGCCAACTCAAATCCCATGCGTCTCATATCCCGAATAGTATCTTCCGCGAGCTTTGCATCGACAGCATCGAGCTGCTCATGTCGTTTCTGCCACTCCAAAACAGCGCCCCACAGGCGCCTGTCGTACTCCATATTGACATCAGCGCTTTCAATCTGATGCGATGACTTCTGAGCCATCTCCCGAAAAGCAGCTTCTGGATGCACCGCAAGCAAGAAATCCAACCGTTGCTGCAGGTCAGCAAGCTCGTCTCCCGCCCGGGCAAGAGCAGCAATAGTATTTTCAAATGTGCGCTCTTGCTCTGAAATCCCGATCACCCTCTCGAGCAGTGCACTTTTCCTAGCCAAAACAGCCTCAACAACGCTTTGAAGGTCTCCCGCGGTCCATCCCAACCAAGAAAGTTCTAGTGTTTGCATTCGCACGTACTATAGCATCATAGACCACGTTCTGAATATTGACATTCAATATTATCTTGCTATAATCTTTTCTTCGTACTTTACCATGAGGTGATACATGCTAATTCCGAAGGTTATCCAGGATTTCCTGGGCTCAATTCCTGCAGACTATGAGACTTCGTACAAGCTCGTTGCTCTGCGACCGAATGAGGTCTTGTTGGGTCCCGTTCCCCAAGAGGTCACCCAACTACTTCGGGCCGGCGACTTCGAGTTTACCCGTTTTAATGCAAAACGGATTGCTCATAATGAACTTCATCCTGAAGATGAGTCTCTCGTTGTTGAGTCGCTCGATAACAAGACTGCCTGCGCAGAGTTCGCGAAGGAAATCGAAAGAGTGGACGCCCTACTCTCGGATCTCAAGAAGCTAGTTACTTCAATCCTCGAAGAGGCGTATCCCGGGTCGAAGATTGCTTCGATGGCGATTCGGATTGAAGGCGTTGTACAGCTACCTTCCGATCCTCTTGCGGGATTCATCGCGGCGCTTGAGGCCAGCGGCATTCGCGTCGTGACCGTCCCCCTCAACCGCAATTAGTCGAAAGTCGAACTGCCGGATGCTTCATTGCATCCGGTTTTTTCTTAGAGTAATTTCTTGACCCACAGATACCGCAGTAGGCCGACGATAACCATAATCGTCACTCCAACAACCATGAAAAACGCATGCGGCTCATCGCTCAGTGGCAGCTTCACATTCATGCCATACAGCCCCGAAACGACCATTGGAACGGTGAGTACTACGGTCACGAGAGTCAGAAGCTTAATGACGCGATTGAGGTCGTTGGTCGCCAACACTGAATATGCCTCTCGCATATTGATCGTGGTACGCAATTGTGCACGTCCAGATTCAAGCACCTGCGTATTACCGAGGAGAGCGTCTTCCATGAGGTCTTTATCCTCGTCATACAACTTCATATATTTCCCCGCGAGTACATTAGAAAGTATGGTATTCATCGGTTGAATTCCTGCCAAAAAATCATTCAAAATCCCCTCATAGGCCACCAAACGCAAGATATCCGCATTGCTGACGCTTTGGTTCGGACCGATATTGCCTCGCACTCGACGAGCAATATCAGTAATAGCTGCTGCGTACCGCGCATTAAGCTCTAAAAGCATTCTCCAGACGAGCTGACTTCTCCATTGCGTGCTATACGGGGACGTTCCGTGCAAAAAATGCTCCAGCCAGTGAAACGATTGGCGAGATACCGTGATCACGAACGTCGGTGAAATAGCAATCAACAACGGCACCGTGTGAGCAGCATCCCCGGAGCCCACCGGAGCACGAACAAAAAAATACGTGACCCCATGCTCCTGCTGAACGCGTGGAACTTCGTTCGGATCAATGGCATCCTGCAATAAATCCCGCTCAAGTCCGTTAACGCGAACAAGCTCGTCAAGCTCATGATCGCTTGGATCCGTTACGTGCACCCACGAGTCCAAG
>JAGOPO010000027.1 GCA_017992005.1 Minisyncoccota bacterium | reverse complement strand
AATACACCTGCGTCTCTGGTCCACGCGGGTTAAAGCCGATGCCCGTAAGAATCTCATCTCGCGCGAGATCCGGCGTCTCCATGAGCTGATATCCAAATGGCGTCACAACGTCCATCGCATAGTTCAATAGCGCATGATTGAGTCGGACCATGTCTCCTTGCACAAAATAGAATTTCGATCCTGCGACCTTTGTTGCACGTTCAAAATCAAGCAGTCCCTGCCCCACAAGAAGCTCCTCGTGATCTTTCGGGGTAAACGCATACGTTGGGATGGTGCCACCTTCGATGAGAGTCTCGAACGCCTCCTCCCCACCACGAGGGCTGCTCGGATGTGTTTGATTAGGAACCTGCAACATGAGCACGTTGTACTCAGCCTCCGTCTCCGCTAGTTCTTTTTCGCAGGTGGTTATCGTTGTTCCGAGACTGCGAAGAGCCTCGATTTCCTCCGGGGATGGCTTGCTCTTTGAAGCTTCATTCCGCTTCGCTCGATATTCGCTAATTTGGGTAATCTTCGTTCGACGAGCGACATCGAGTTCCAAAATCCGATCGATATCAACGCGAACATTGCGAACCGAGCAATTCTCTTTCACCGCATCTACATGTGACCGGATGTAATCAATATCAAGCATAATTATTCTTTAGGACGAATTATCGGAAAGAAGGTAGTCTCACGTATCGGTCTATCGAGAAGGAATGCAAATAATCGTTCTGAGAACGAAAATCCTGCCGTTGGTGGCATCGCGAGCTCCAATGTCGCGACGTAGTCCTCATCCATGCGCTGCGCCTCCTTGTCGCCCGCCTCACCAAGACGCGCTTGCTCCACAAAACGCTCCCGCTGATCCAAAGGATCATTGAGCTCTGAGAAACCTTTTCCGAGCTCGCTACCGCATGCGACAATTTGGAATCGCTCCACTCTCGTCGGATCGTTCGGGTACCGCTTCGCGAGCGGCTCGATATCTACCGGCGGGAGCACGAGAAATCCGGGCTCGACGAGCTCAGGACGTACAGATTTCTTAAATATGATATCGATGAGCCTCCCTCGACCTGCATGTCGAGACGTATCGATGCCCTGTGCCTGCGCATAGGTGATGAGATCCTTCTCTGTTGCAGTCGCTAAATCGAGACCGGTGTATTTGTGGAACACTTCGAAATAGTCGATTCGCTTCCAAGGTGAACCCCAATCAATAGTTTGTCCGCGATATGCATGCGTTAACGTTCCAAGCGTTGATTGGATAACATTCTTAACAAGTCGCTCAACGAATTCCATGAGCTGTTCGTAATCGGTGTAACTCCAATACATTTCCATAGTCGTGTAATCCTGTAGATGCTCGCGATCGATGCCCTCATTCCTAAATACACGTCCGATTTCGAACAGCTTCTCAAATCCGCCAGTTATCAGCCGCTTCAGATTGAGCTCTGGAGCAATGCGCAAGAACAGATCAATATCGAGCGCATTCATATGCGTTTCGAATGGCTCGGCATCGGCACCGCCCGGTATCAATTCAAGTATGGGAGTCTCAACCTCCATACCGCCTTCACTCGTGAGAAATTCACGAGTCGCTTTCCAAAAAAGTGCTTTCTTGATAAATACAGTTCGCTCTTCCTGTCTCGAGATAAAATCAGCAGCGCGGTTACGGAGTCGCTCTTCTGCATCTTCAATGCCGTGCCATTTTTCGGGCAACGGTCGAACTGACTTCGAAAGCATACTCGCGCTGACAACCTGCAAGCTTCGTTCATTGCGTTTGGTCAAGAAAGCCACTCCTCTTGCCTCAATAATATCTCCGACATCAATAACAGATCCAAAAAAATCATATGCTGAGGCGTCCATAGCATCGCGCTTCAGCAAAAACTGAATCGTCCCCGAACCATCGTCGATATCCAAGAAAAGCAAACCGCCATGACCTCGCTGCGCGATGATTCGGCCGGCGAGCACAATCTCTTGTTGCGATTCAACGAACGAGTCAAAAGACTCGATAATTTGAGTAATTCTATGAGTTCGGCTTGAGCTGGATGGGTATGGATTTATTCCCGCGTCACGCAAAAGCGACAACTTCTTGATGCGATCATTTCGAAATTCCTCTAGTGACATAGTGTAATGATGATAGCAAACGCTACAATAAATGAAAACATCCCTACGTGTGGGATGTTTTCAGATAACGCTCTATTTGACTTCGAGAACGTGATATTCAACTTCCCCTTTCGGCGTATGCACCTTAACGCGTTCACCCTTCTTGGAACCTAAGAACGCGGAACCGAGAGGTGACTCATTGCTGATCTTGCCATTGATGGGGTCTGCCTCTGACGCACCAACGATCATAAATTCGCGGTCCGAGCCCGATGACGATACACGAATATGAGACCCAACACTCACCACACCGGCGACTGTAGGCTTCGAAATGAGAACGGCATTATCGAGAATGATTTTGAGCTCCTCAATTCTACCTTCATTAAGCGATTGGGCTTCTTTCGCCTCCGAATATTCTGCATTTTCGGAAAGGTCACCCTGCTCCTTTGCCTCTTTGATACGCGCGCTAATATCGATCCGGAGTTGTCCGGTGCGATGCTCGTACTCCTGCTTTAATTTTTCGAGGCCTTCCTTGCTAAAGTATTGTTCAACCATGCTCTATATGATTAGGATGTGGGACACTATAGCACAGCGCGCTGCGCTTCGCAAACCACAGACCGGCTATGGCGTGGAGATCGGTGTTGGCACGGGAGACGTTGAAGGTGTCGTCGCCATTGGAGACGAGACAACCGCTCTCGAAGAACCAAAATACCAACTGAGGAAATTATGAGCGGCACGAAGTGCGTAGCCCTGGTTGGACGCGGAACCCTCGATGAGCACCGTGAGGGCAATTTGCGGATTGTCCACGGGCGCAAACAGCGTCACTAGCGAGTTGATGCGCTTTCCCTTCACGACTTCCGCGGTACCAGTCTTTGCGGCTACCGCAACTGGTATATCTTGGAATATCTTCCCGGTGCCCTCGGTGACGGTATGCCTCATCGCAACTCGCACAGACTCGATAACACTCGCTGAAAATGGCAGCGATCCAATCCGTTGCGGTGAATACACAGATAGCGTCGATCTCTTCTCGTCAACGATCCGATCAGCAAGGCGTGGCTTCCAAAGCGTACCGCCATTGGCAACAGCTGCTATATAAGTGTTGATCCACAGTGGCGTCACCGAAAGGTCTCCCTGTCCGATCGAGATATTATACGTGTCGCCTTGATACCACTGCTCTTTTTGTGTGCGATATTTCCAAGCAGGAGATGGGACAAATCCGCTCATTTCACCCGGTATATCAATGCCGAGTACAGCATCAGCTTTTCCTTCTTTGTAGTAGTTCGTTAGTTTCTCAGCGCCGAGCCCTACGAACGATCCATTGCCACCAGCAATCGTAAAGAAATAAATGTTGCACGAATCCGCGATAGCCCGATTTAAATCGAATGAGCCTGTATCCGGTCGCCAATTCTTGAACACATATGGGTCGTCAGGGTGTGCCGGATTCGGTATCGATATACTCACACATTGATTGGTCACAATTTGCCGAGAAGTCATAATTCCCTCTTGCAGGCCCACCATGCCGACGAATGGCTTAATCGTAGAGCCAGGATTGTACGTTCCACTAATAACACGATTGAACATCGGTCTACTCGTACTCAGGAATAATTTTCTATAATCGTCGGCGGATAGATACCCTGCACCAAATACGTTGTTGTCGTAAAACGGAAAACTCACCATGCCAAGAACGGAGCCGTCCCGAGGATCTTGTGCGATCGCCGCAGCCTCGGAGAGACCTGATTCTTGCAATATCTTATACACTGCGCTGAAGAGCTGTTTTTGAATATCTGCATCAACGGTGATCGCCAAGTTCTTCCCTGCGACCGCACCCTGCCCTCCCGATTGTGTGCTTGCATCAAAAATGATCTGTCCATGCTCGCCGCGCAATATGTTTTCATACTCGGCCTCGATTCCTAATCGTCCGATTGTGTCTGACGGCAGATAATAGGGATCGCTCGTCATATCTTGCTTGTTTACCTTGCCTACGTATCCGAGAATAGGTGAAAATTGTTGTCCATCAGCATATTGTCTCTTTGTATTTGTTATGACGGAAAAACCATCAGGCGTGCTACCCGATAGCGCGAGCACTTGAGCGCGCGAGATGTCCGTCGCCAAAAAGAATACCGCTCCTTTTCGAATGCCATCCTCGATAGAAAGCGCCACTTGCTCAGCAGGAACTTCGAGCGCATGCGATAAAACGTCTAATCCACTGATAGCTCCTGAATCATCGCGCTGTATACGCCGCGAAATAGCAATAAGATCGAAGCTTGGTACATTTTGAACAAGAGGGGTACCACCACGATCAAGAATTATCCCACGTGGTGGCGGTACCGTCACATTCACGGTTCGATTGCGAAAACTGATCAGCGAGAAGTAGTCGTATCGCCCGATCGACAATCTTCCATTCGAGAATATGAGAATACCAACGAGAAGCGTCACAGCAAGTGTGAGCGCGTGAAAAGCCCGATCAGACACGGGTATCTCGACGGTAGAATGCATACTATGCACATCGACGAGTGTTTCCTCGGGAGCGACCCAATCGTCTCGCTCGGGATTGACTCTGTATTCGCGCCTTCTAAATATCATAGCTAGATACCATATGATATCATGCGCCGGAACGGAATATCGGACCATCGCATGGCGAGCAGAGCGCATGATGAACTCACTAGAAATACCCACAACACGTCGCTCGTAAATGCGCCACTGAAGTATAGTCCGACCATTGTAGGACCGTAGAGCACTCGATCCGACACAATACTACCCAGCAGAGTAAGCTCATAGACGACATATGCCACTGCCACGTTCATCGCAGCTGCACCAAGAGACCACCCCCCCTGCAGCGCCCAAGCGTCTACATGGATAAAACGCTGCATGACTCGCACCATGCCACCGACTGCCAATAATGACATCGAAACGACGCCAACGGGGAATCCATAGATCGCCTCAAAGAATACCGCCCCCGCTACGAGAGCAAGCAACCTACTTGTCGTTAGTCCTCGATACACTAACCATGTACACGAAATACTCACTATGACGTACGTCCCCACCGGATGCAACAACGGGGAAAGTAGCGCTCCAACCACTACACCACTCCATACTAGCTTAGCAATTACGCGCGACAGCATCATAGCCTTAATATGAACACGTCACCTCGTACACCCGGAGCAACTGCCGGCGAAACGCGAATCGATTGAAATAATGTTACCGCCTCGCTGTCCACTGAATGAACCGTTCCGATAACGATACCTTCTGGAAATCGATCATCACCACTCGTCATCAAAGAAGCACCCTGGACGATCGCTTCATCTTTTTGCACAAGATCGAGAATGATTTTATGAGGACTTATTGATCGTACCAAGCCAGCCACCTCGCTCTGAAAAATTTTTGCCGTCACTTGAAAGCTCGCATCTCCGAGCGCAGTTACCATTGCATAATGTCCAAAGACGGCACCAACAGTGCCAATCAACTCATTGTGTGGCGTGACAACAATGTCGTCGACAGCAACGCCGTCATCGCTTCCCCGATTGATAATGATTTCATTTCGTCCTCCGGCACGAGCGTACGTGAAGACACTCCCCACTCCTAGTGATTGCGCATACCGCTCTCGTAGAACTATGGCATCGCGAAGATTCTGAATGGTACCTTCGAGCGCCTCTTCTCGGCCCTTCGCAGCAAGAAGATCGCGCTGCGCATCGTCTAATTCACGTCGCACCGTCGTGGCATCGAATCGCATCGTAACGAGTGCAAGCAGCTGAGCGACTCGTGAATCGCGTATGGAAAGATGGGAACCTACCGAACTCGACATCGCGGTTATCCAGGAGAATAGACGCCCACGGAAAAACCATGCGTTACAAACTACCGCACCAACAAGTATCAGCGTAGCGACTGTTCGCAAAGAGGTGGATCGCGCCATATAACATCATGAACGATACGACTCCTCCTGACGCGCCAAAAGTATAGGTCGCAGCTGTTCAAGATTTTCGAGCACCATGCCACACCCTCGGACAACCGCAGTCAGAGGGTCCGCAACTGGCTGAACGAGTAATTTTGTTTCTCGCGCTATAAG
>JAGOPO010000010.1 GCA_017992005.1 Minisyncoccota bacterium | reverse complement strand
TCGCGCCTGCGAGCGTGCCCTAATACGGCCAGTAGGTGGCTTTAGACCATACCTATACCGACCGATCCACTGGGGTTTCGTTTCTGCTCATGAGTCCGAGCAGGAGCGAGACCCCTTTTTTATTTGCCAAATATGGCGTTCGCACGTTTTATTTTCTATACTAGTGCCATGTCATTTGAACAACCATCACTCGGATCAAGAGAGCTTCCTAATCTGGATGAGATCGGGAAATTCGCTGATCTCTTTGCGGCGATCAACGCCGCCAAGCTTCCCGAAGTCTATCGCAACGCATACGAAGAAGCGGTCTCGGTCGCCAAAGATCATGTCGATTCCAAAGGTCGCTCCGAGTGGAACCCCTACGATTTCACCCGTGAAATCGCTCGTGCGTATCCCGAGATTTCCGACCACTTCATCGCCGCGCTCCGCCGATGCGTCACCAGTTACGCTCCGCCGGTGAACATCCCCGACGCCCCTCTCTGGGAGTAGGCTATTGGGACGGTCGTCTTATCCGCTTCCACCGATATTTCTTAAATTCTTCGTGGATGTACCATGAGTAATAGACGGAGAATTTGTGCTGTTTACTCTTGGGATTGCCAAGATACCGCGACACGACAAGCGGGATGACGTCTCGTAGATTCTTGAGTGCACGAGTTTTTTCATGCTCATCTCCTGAAAAGATACTGAGAGCGGAAAGGATGAGATTCTCAAGGTATCGTGTTGTTGCTGAAAGTCGCCCATCATCATGTGCAAGCATTTGAAATTCTTCTACTTGCGTCATAGGGGAGAAGATTTTTGACATGGTTCGGGTGTGTGATATCCATATACCACAGTTCGTTTAGTTTTAGCTACGAGGAGGGTGCTATGAGTTTGATCCCAGTCATGGTTTGTCAGTGTCCGTGTCACGCGAATCCGAGCATGCGACATGCGTTCCCGTGTTGTGACGGTTCCACTATTGCAGCTGCGGAAGCTGTAGGCGGCAACCACATCGCACCGGAAGGCAAAGTGTACGTGTGCACCGCGTGTGGTAAGCGATCGCGGGATGAACACGGTCAGCAGGCGATCACGCCCGGATGGGATGAGTCTTGCTTTCTCAATTCGCTTTTGTGCGACGAGTCGCAGTTGAAGCTCGATAGCTCCGGCCGCGTCACGTCCATCACGGTCGACGACTCTCACTGATGAGAGTCGTTTTTTATAAGAGAAAACCCCGACCGAAGTCGGGGTGCGGGTTAGGATTCACGGCTCAGAATCGTGCTGAGTATACTGCCGATGTAAAAGGTGTGTCCTCTCACGAGTCCCCGCGGCCGCTTCTCGAGGATCATAATGAGGTCATCGATCGTGTAGGAGACTGTATTGTCGCCCGCTTTCACGATGAATCTAGCGCCGTAAGGAGTAACATTAACTCGCTTGATGATAAACTCGTACAAGTCGAACTCGGTTTCGCCGTTCTCTACGTCTGTCCATTGAAGACATTGTGCGGTTCGCGACCATCCCGATAGCGGAATGAGGAGGCGCCATTCACATACAGTGGAGTAAGGATCCACCTGATTACCCCGGAAGATTTTCATCTTCTTGATCCTCAGGTCTTTGCTGTTGGGTAGAAAGTCGATTCTGACATCGAGGTAGTAGCCACGAATCTCATCGTAGATGCAGAGAATAGCGACGAGCACGCTTATCGCCTTGAAGAGCAGGTAGGCCGAATCAAACGCAATTACAACAAGCAGCGCCACCGCAAGTACGAGCCACCACGGAAGTGGACGGGTATACGGCTTGATCTGCTTGAGGTCGTCGCTCGTATTGCCGGTCCATACGGCTTTCACTTCTTTCATCATGATCTCCTTTTTTGCAATGAACGACGGCGCTATAATACAATGGAAAATATGATTTGTCCAGTATTCTCATATTGCGGTATGCTCCGTCGTTATTTCGATAATTCCTCTGCTCCTCTGGATAAAAAACACCCCGACCGAAGTCGGGGTGGGGGCTACGAGACGTACTTGAGAATCTTATTCGCTGCGTCCCTTATTTCAGGGTTGCCGGAATTCGAGGCGATAAACCTCGCGCATGAGTCGATCATTCCTTCAGCGCGGGAGCTGAGGCCTTCTGCGAGCTGGGTGCCAGCCATACAGAGCATTCCATTGATGTCTCCGACCTGATTTGCCGACAGGAGGGCTAGCTCACGAAGCGTAAAGCCAACACGATTATGTCCGCAATCTGCGTAGACGACGAGGCGGTCCTTCCTGATGGCCCACTTGGCTACGTTGAACGAACTCCTGGATTCCCCCATGATCACCTCGCCCTCCGTGTCGACTCCTTTGAGCGGAATGAGGATCCGAAGATCATGCGTTGCAGGCTTGGTGTTATGCGTCCCTGTCTGGTAGATCATCATGCCCGTGCAGGTAGCAGTGCGAGGAGCTCCGAGCAACTCTGTGAGTGGCGAAAGTGTGAAGGTTGCGTCGAGGTAGTATCCTCGAATCACTTCACGATAGGTTGCGTCGGCGAGGACGAGAATGATGAGAACCACAAACACTTTGGACGCGGTCCTCTCAAGCGTCAGTAGTGCGCAAGCCAAAAGAAAGAAATGAACGATGTAGAAGGACAGCGATGCTGGCCACTGCTTCCTGATTGACTCGATCTCAATCTCCATGTTCGGGACCATCTTCGGTTCTGCGATTTTCACGTTTCCCTCCGTTGTGAATGTTCTCTGCGCTCCATGCGCAGTGATGTATTAGAATACCACAAATTATATAGAATGTCTAGTGCTCGTTACAAGAGAAAACCCCGACCGAAGTCGGGGCTGGGGTTAGGCGGAGCGTTGTGGAAGCGTTCTGAGGAACCTTCCGATATTACGCGTATGGCTGAAGATGTTTCCATCCTCCTGCTCGAGAATACTCAAGAGATCTTCGAGCTCGTAGGCTACGATGTTTTTACCTGCCGGTACAATGAACACGGCGCCCCCTGGCATGATATCAACACGCTTGACCACGAACCACCATTCGTCGGGTCCCGCTTCCTTCCAGCGAATCGCACGAGCGGTCCGTCTCCATCCCGACAGCGGGATGAGGAGTCGCCAGTCGCACTGAGGGACGAGAAGATCAGATTCATCGCCCAAGAAAATTTTCATCTGACTGACGTGTAGCTTTTCACTGTCGGGGAGTAGGCGACTCTTTGGTAGCCGGTTGATTCTCACATCCAGATAGCTGCCGCGCGCTTGGGCGTAGATTACCAAGATGATGATCAGAATCGCGATGACCTTGGCGATGAAGAACCCCGATCCTACCAAGATCAAACAAAACAGTGCCACTGCCGAGAGAATCCACATCGGCAACGGTCGCATGAACTTCTCGATGTTCTTGAGATCTTCAGGGTCATAGCCGGTCCACAGGGCATTCACTTCTTTCATGAGTACACCTTTCTTTGCAATGAACGACGTCCGAATTCGGGGTGGGGGTTACAGGGCGGGCTCGGTGCAGTGCTGACGCACAAGTGAGCCGATGCGCTCGGTCGTGTCCGAGATGTCGCCCAGGGGCAGCTCATTGGTGATCACGGCGAGCTCTTCAAGGCTGTAGGCGACACGATTGTGACCTGCCTGGATCACAACCCGAAAGTTGTCCGGCTCCAGTATGGTCCCAACAACATAGAGATTGGTCCATGTGAGGTACTTGCGATGTTTGATCGTTCCTCTGCGATTGATACCTGATAGTGGAATGATCATGCGGATGTCAGGGGAGCTGTCGAATCCGTAGTGATCACCTCGAGTGAAGATCTTCAGCGATTCGAACGTCACCTGTTGCCCCGCGATACTCACATCGATGTCGAGGTAGTAGCCAGTGATGTACTGCCGATATGCCATCACGGAAAGAATGCCAACGACAACGCCACTCCCAGCCGTGATGAATATTGAGTCTGTCAGCATATTCAACACGGCACACGTGGTGAAAAGCATGGCGTAGAGCGCCTTGCTCCCGCCGAATTTGCTCTTGTAGCGGATGAGCTCTTCTACGGATTCGAGGGTAATCACCGGCTCCGGATTCTTCATGGGTAGCTCCTTTAATGGAAATGTACGACGGAGCTATAATACAACGGAAATCTTGATTTGTCCAGTATTCCCAGGGTACCATGGGGGAGCTGTTGACACTTTGGGCGCCATCGGCTAGTATATACGGACTGAAGTGATGCGTGGTGTTAGAGCCCACCCGTCGCGCCAGTACATAGGGCAGGTCTCTTTTGAGAGATACCACCTTGTGGGCTTCGCTGATCTACCAGCTAAGCTGGTTTTTATTTTGTAATGAAGGCTACACCATCCAAATTTATTCTTGCGACCAAGCTGGGCATGTCCCAGATCTATGGTGACACGGGAGAGGCCATGGGCGTCACCCTTCTTTTGGTTGGCAAAAACGTCATTACCCAGGTCAAAACCAAGGAAAAGGATGGCTATCAGGCCGTTCAAGTCGCTACGGGTGCCAAGAAGGCAACCAAGCTTTCCAAGGCAGTCCGCGGACATTTCAAGGATTTGGGCTCGTTCCGTTGGGTGCGCGAATTTACAGCAACAGCAGTCGGAGGCAAGGATTTGAGCGTCGGAGATACTATCGATGCTTCAATCTTTGTTCCCGGAGATGTGGTCAAGGTCGCCGGCCTTACCAAGGGTAAGGGATTTGCGGGTGCGGTGAAGCGCCATGGATTCCATGGAGCTCCTGCTTCGCACGGTCACCACCATGTGCTTCGTCACGTCGGTTCGATCGGACAGCGCTTCCCACAGCACACGCTCAAGGGCAGCCGTGGTCCTGGTCGCGATGGACAGGAGCGTATTGCAGTCCGTGGCTTAAAAGTAGTCGCCGTCGATGTTGAGGCGGGATTGCTTGCAGTTCGTGGCGCCGTTCCTGGTGCCAAGGGTACAATCTTAGAGGTCACCGCAAAATAATTCTATGGAGATCAAAGTATACAACCAGTCAGGCAAAGCCAGTGGCGCAACGGATGCATCCGATGCAGTCTTTGGCGCGGCAATGAACGCCGACCTCGTCTGGCAGGTTGCGACCTCGCAGATGTCCAACAAGCGCCAGGTGTTGGCGCACGCCAAGACTCGCGCAGAAGTGCGTGGTGGTGGAAAGAAGCCATGGAAGCAGAAGGGTACTGGCCGCGCACGTCATGGTTCTATTCGTAGTCCAATCTGGATTGGTGGTGGAGCTGCGCATGGTCCATCCAAAGATGTGAATTTCAAGAAGACCGTCACCAAGGTTGCTGCTCGCGGCGCATTGGCATCTGTCTTGTCTGCTCGTGTCACCGATGGCAACTTGCTCGTCGTTGATGCATTCGATTTGTCATCCGGCAAAACCAAAGATGGCGTCAAGGCGATTTCAGCGCTCACCAAATCATTTAAGGGCTTCAAAGATGCCAACCGTGTCCTCGTGGTGCTTGCTGGTGGCAAGGACGATGCGATGACCTTGCGTGCATTGTCGAATCTTCAGAATGTTCAGGCAATCCGTGCACAGGACCTCAATGTGCTCACGGTGCTTGCATTCAGCTACGTGATTGCAACCAAAGAAGCAATTGCAATTGCATCGAAGACATTTTCAATCAAAAAATAAGCCATGGCCTTCAACCTATTCAACAAATCAAAGAAAGAGCCAAAGGCGCCAAAGAAAGCAGTGGAGGCTGTTGAGGCAACCGAAATCGCATCCACTGACACTGTTTCTATCACCGCACCAGTCGGTTCGGTGTTGAAGCGTTACTTCGTCAGCGAGAAGAGTGCACGTGGCTTCGCAGTCAACCAGTACACCTTTGTCGTTGATGCCAAAGCTACCAAGACCGAAGTTCGCGATGCAGTCGAGCTCGGATTCAAGGTTGATGTCGTTTCTGTGAATACGATCAAGCTTCCCGCAAAGAAGATCACGCTTGGACGTTTCAAGGGCACCAAGGGTGGCATTAAGAAGGCAATCGTAACCTTGAAGGCAGGGCAGACGATCGCACAAGCACAACCATAAGCGCGAACCCATGATTAAGGATTACAAGCCAACAACTCCATCACGTCGTCATGCACAAGGCTATGACTTCAGCGATCTCACCAAGGGTGTAAAGCCGCTCAAGAAATTGACGCACGGCAACTTCCGCAGTGTTGGTCGCAACAACCAGGGACGCATCACATCGATGCACCGTGGTGGTGGTGTGAAGCGCTTGTATCGCGACGTCGATTTCAAGCAGAACAAGAAAGACATCCCAGCCAAGGTTGCTACCATTGAATACGATCCAAACCGCACGTCACGCATCGCATTGCTCAACTATCGCGACGGAGAGAAGCGCTACATCCTTGCACCAGTCGGCATGGCCGTTGGTGACACCGTGATGACCGCAGAAAAGACTCCTGTTCGCCCCGGCAACCGCATGAAGCTCGGCAACATGCCACAGGGTACCATGGTCCACAACGTCGAGATTCGTCTCGGGCAGGGTGGTATCATCGTTCGCTCGGCAGGTACGGGCGCGATTGTCATGGCACACGACGGTGGCAACACACAGCTCCAGCTCCCATCATCAGAAATGCGTATCGTTTCCAGTGAGTGCTTTGCATCGATTGGTCAGCTTTCCAACGCAGAGCACGCAAAGGTGTGGCTCGGAAAAGCAGGACGCTCACGCTGGCTCGGTCGCCGACCAAAGGTGCGCGGAACTGCACAGAATCCTGTTGATCACCCCTATGGTGGAGGAGAAGGTCGCCAAGGTCGTGGTACACGCCGTCCAAAGACGCGTCACGGAAAAGTCACAGGTGGACACAAGACCCGCGATCGCAAGAAGAAGTCTTCCTTGTTTATTGTTCGTCGTCGCGTGAAATAATCATACTTACTAAACCCCATGTCACGAAGTCTCAAAAAAGGTCCCTACGTCGACGAGAAGCTCCTCAAAAAGGTTACTGCTTCTAAGGCGGGAGATAAGAAGGTCATCAAGACCTGGGCGCGAGCATGCACGATTATTCCAGAGTTCATTGGCTTTACCTTCGGTGTTCACAATGGTAGAGTCCACGTTCCGGTCTTGGTCACAGAAGATATGGTTGGACACAAGCTCGGCGAATTTTCACACACCAAGAAGTTTACCCGCCACGGTGGAAAGATGCAGAAAGAAGTAGAGATGGCAGCAAAGCAAAAGGAAGTTGATGCAGCAAAAGCGGCAAAAGAGCCAGCAGTCGCTGCAGCACCCAAGAAATAACACCCCATGACACTCGTTACCGCACAACTCAATGGCCTCCGTATGAGCCCTCGCAAGGTGCGATTGCTCGTCGGCCTTATCAAGAATCGTTCCGTTACGATTGCTATTGATCAGCTCCAGAACATGACCAAGCGCGCCAGTGGACCATTGGTGAAGCTTATTGAATCCGCTGTCGCCAACGCCCGCAACAACTTCAAGATCGATGCCGACCACCTGTTCATCAAGGATATGTGGGTAGACGAGGGCATTAAGCTCCGCCGTTTCCGCCCGAAGGGATTCGGTCGTGCCAACCCAATCGAGAAGAAGACGAGCCGCGTCAACGTTGTGCTTGAAGATCGCGCACCAAAATCCGCTGCACCTGTTGCAGTCGAGGCGGACGCGGTTGCTAAGCCAGCCGCAAAGAAGGCGGCACCAAAGAAGCGCACGGTACCAAAAAAAGCATAACCAACGACTATGGGACAGAAAGCATCACCAATATCAATGCGTCTGGGAATTAATCGAGACTGGTCGTCCCGCTGGTTTGGCGGCGCCAAATATCCGATGTTCTTGCGCGATGACCTCGCGATCCGCGATTTTCTCGCCAAGCGCTTGAAGAATATGGGTGTTGATTCCGTGCTCATCGAGCGTGGCAACAATGCTATCCGTGTCACTATTCACTCCGCACGTCCTGGTCTTATCATCGGTCGTGGCGGTGCTGGCATCCAAGAGCTCAACCAGAAGCTCGGCAAGCTCCTCAAGTTCAAATTCCCCGTGCAGCTCGAAGTCACCGAAGTAAAGAACCCGGATGCATCTGCCGCTGTTGTTGCAGAGCACATCATTGAGCAGATTGAGAAGCGCACACCGTATCGTCGTATCTTGAAGATGACCATGCAGAAGATCATGGCGAGCCGCGATGTCAAAGGTGCCAAGCTTCAGATGTCTGGTCGTTTGGACGGAGCAGAAATTGCACGCTTGGAGCACATGGAAGAGGGAGCTCTCCCATTGCAGACACTGCGCGCAAATGTAGATTTCGTTCGAGCAACAGCACACACCACCTACGGAACGATCGGTATCAAGGTGTGGATTTATAAGGGAAACATTTTTGATAGCGAAGCTCATTCCTAAGCAACTACTACCATGTTACAGCCAAGCCGCGTAAAACACACAAAAGTACACAAGGGACGTCTGAAGACGCAGTCTTCACGCGGGACGACACTTGCCTTTGGATCCTACGGACTCAAAGCAATGGAATCCTCCTGGGTACGTGCCAATCAGCTCGAGTCTGCTCGTCGTGCAATGTCACGCTTGTTTGCTCGCGCCGGTAAGGTGTGGATTCGCGTCTTCCCCGATTTACCTCGTACAGCGAAGTCCGCTGAGGTTGGTATGGGAGGTGGACGTGGTGCATTGAGTCACTTCGTTGCAGTGGTTGAAGCGGGCCGCGTGCTCTTCGAGGTGGATGGCGTCACCGAGCAGGTTGCTCGACAGGCACTCCGTCTTGCAGCGCACAAGCTTCCGATTAAGACGCAGTTCGTGAAGCGATAATTTTGAATCATGAAGAACATCAAGCTCACAACCCTTAGCGCAACCGAACTCCAGACCATGCTGGCCGATGCACGCGCGAAGATTTCCCAGATGCGATTTGACCTTGCAGACAAGAAGCTCAAGCGCACCAGCGATATGCAGGCGACTCGTCGTCTTGTCGCACGCGTGATGACCGCTTTGAAGACTGCAAAATAATTACGACTATGACCAAAGAATCTGTACAACCCAAGAAGATCCGTACCCTCAAGGGTCTTGTCGTGAGTGATAAGATGACCAAGACGGTTGTCGTCGAGGTGACGCGCTTGAAGAAGAACGCAAAGTACCAGAAGTACTTCAAGGTCTCCACTCGCTACAAAGCACACGACGAAAAGGGCGAGTATCACACGGGTGATAAGGTCGTCATCAGCGAGACCAAGCCTATGTCACGAGACAAGCGCTGGATTGTAAACGAGAAGATTTCGTAAATTTACCGCCATGCTACAACCACGATCAATTGTAAATGTTGCAGATAACACCGGAGCAAAGCGCGTCGGAGTGTTCAAGGTGCTCGGTGGTACGCGACGTCGCTACGCCCAGATCGGCGATATCGTTGTTGTGTCAGTCAAAGTTGCTGAGCCACGCAAGGCAGTAAAGAAGAAGGACATTCTCAAGGCAGTGGTGGTCCGTCAGAAAGCGCCATGGCGCCGGAAGGACGGCACCGTCATTCGATTCGATGATAACGCCGTTGTTATCTTGGATGGAAAAGAGCCAAAGGGTGGACGTATTTTCGGACCCATACCCCGTGAGATTAAGGACAAAGGATTCCAAACGATTGCATCGCTTGCACCTGAACTCGTCTAATATTGAACACATGAAGATCAAGAAAGGAGACAAAGTAATAATGTTGGGAGGCAAAGACCGATCAAAGACCGGCTCGGTAATGCGTACCGACCCATCGACGAATCGTGTGATTGTCGAAGGACTCAACATGGTGAAGCGTCACAAGCGTGCAACGAAGCAGGGCCAGAAGGGACAGATCGTTGCCGTCGAGCGTTGGGTAGCAGCGGCGGGCGTCGCGGTGGTCAACAAAGACACCGGTAAGCCAGCACGCATCGGATGGGAAGTGTCCAAGGATGGCTCCACGAAGACGCGTATCGATCGCAAAACCAAAACGGTTCTCTAAGAGAATCTTTACAGAATCATAAAAGCTAGTATACTATATCCTCGCATGCCACGTTTACTCGACAACTACCGAAAGACCGTCGCTCCCGCCCTGCGGAAGGAGTTTAGCATTGCCAATGTTATGGCGGTGCCAAAGATTTCCAAGATCACCGTTAACATCGGTGTTGGCAAGGCATCCAAGAATTCTGGTGCAGTCGAGAAGATCGAACGCGATCTCGCCATGATTACGGGACAGAAGCCATCTGCTCGCAAAGCAAAGAAGTCTATTGCTAGCTTCAAGCTTCGTGAGGGCACGGTGGTTGGCTACACGGTCACCTTGCGTGGCGCCCGCATGTGGGATTTCTTGGATCGATTTATGTCGTTGGCGCTTCCATTGTCACGTGACTTCCGCGGTATTGATGCGAAGAACTTTGATCGCGACGGTAACCTCAACATTGGTATTCGCGAGCACAGCATCTTCCCCGAGGTCAACCTTGAGAACGTCAAAGATATTTTTAGCCTCCAAGTAACCATCACAACCACCGCAGGAAATCGCGAGCAGGGAATTGCATTGCTCCGCGGCCTCGGTTTCCCTTTGAAGAAATAATCACATGGCCAAGACTTCATCTACAGCACGCAGTAATAAGAAGCCAAAGTTCAGCACCCGCAAGGTGAACCGTTGTTTCCGTTGCGGTCGTTCTCGCTTCTACATTGGCAAGGTTCAGTTGTGCCGTATTTGTTTCCGAGAGTTGGCCAATGATGGTTTGCTCCCCGGTATTCGTAAATCGTCTTGGTAATATATTTTTGAACTATGGACCCTATTTCTGACATGATGAATCGGATCAAGAACGCTCAGGCGGTAGATCATGAGCGCGTCTCGATTCCATTCTCCAACGTAAAGCTCCAGATCGCACAGATTCTTAGCGATGCAGGTTTTGTCGCGGGATTCGAGCGCACCAAGAAGAAGGCAAAGCGCGCAGAGCTCGACTATATTGAGGTCGTACTCAAATACAATGCAGGCGAGGGTGCAATCTCTGGTCTTCGTATCATCAGCCGACCAAGCCGCCACATCTACATCAAGGCAAGTGAGATCAAGCCAGTGCGCTCGGGATACGGCTCCGCAATTGTTTCTACTTCCCAAGGCATCATGACATCACAGGCAGCACGCAAGGCTGGCTTGGGTGGAGAAGTACTGTTTGAAATCTGGTAACGTTTGAGGCCAACAGAAATCCCCACTTTATTCCATACACTCATGTCTAAAATCGGAAAAAAACCTATCGCAATCCCATCCGGCGTCACCGTCGAGCTCAACGATGCAACCATCGTGGTGAAGGGTCCAAAGGGTACACTGACACGAACGCTCTCCAAGGGTGTTACCGTTGAGGTCAAAGACAATACGGTTGTCGTATCGCTTCCGATGGAGAACCCAACGCGCGATGACGGTGCTCAGTGGGGTCTCTGGCGCGCACTCATCAACAACATGCTCCTCGGTGTCAGCACTGGCTGGTCTACGGATCTTATCTTCCAGGGTGTTGGATACAAGGCCATCGTGAAGGGCAATGATCTTGAGCTCTCGCTCGGCTACAGCCACACGATTGATATCAAGGCACCAGAAGGCATCACCTTTACCGTTGAGAAGACCAACATCAAAGTATCCGGCATCGACAAAGAGCTTGTTGGCCACGTTGCATCACTCATCCGTTCCAAGCGCTTGCCCGAGCCATACAAGGGAAGTGGTATCCGCTATGCTGATGAGATCATCAAGAAGAAAGCCGGTAAGAAAGCTGCAACCGCTGCATAATACAACGCGAATCCATGACTGACATCAATATCTCAAAACGCAATAATCGCAGTCGTCGCCAGGCCCGTGGGCGTGCAAAGCTTTCTGGCACCGCAGAGCGTCCTCGCGTGACGGTGTTCAAGAGCAACACGCATGTGTATGCGCAGGCCGTCGATGATGTCACAGGTGTTACGCTCGCCGCAGTCAACGATGCACACGTTGCAAAGAAGGGAACCAAGACAGAACGAGCAACCATCGCAGGCACGAAGCTCGCAGAATTATTGAAAGAGAAGAAGATCACCACCGTTATTTTCGACAAAGCAGGATTTACCTATCACGGCCGTATTAAAGCAGTCGCCGAGGCAATGCGCGCTGCGGGTATCACCGTCTAATACTATGGATGAGAACACGATCAACAATCAGCCAGTAGCTCCCGTCGCTGCACCAGCAGGGGACGCACCAACAGCAGCAGAACCAATGCGCCCAATGCGCGGTGGCCGCTTTGGCACACGCGGTGGCCGCACCGGAGCTGGTGGTCGCCCAGGTGGCCGCGGTCCTCGTCGCGATCGTCCAACAGAGAAGCCTGAATTTGATCAGAAGACCCTCGAAATCGCACGCGTTGCTCGCGTTACCAAGGGTGGAAAGCGCTTTAGCTTCCGCGCAACCGTCGTTGCCGGCAACGGCAAGGGCAAGGTTGGCATCGGTACGGCCAAGGGTCGCGATGTGCAGCAGTCCATCCAGAAGGCATACCATCAGGCAAAAAAGAACCTTACTCCTGTTATCACCAAAGACGGCACCATCCCATACCAGGTGGAAGGCAAGTACTCGAGCGCAACGGTTATCCTCAAGCCATCCAAGTCTGGTATTAAAGCAGGAGGAGCTGTTCGTGTCGTGGCGCAGATGGCAGGCATCAGTGGGTTGACCGGTAAGCTCACAGGCCGCACCAACAATAAGATCAACATCGCGCGCGCAACGATGCTCGCATTGTCCAAGATCCGAACCAAGACCAAATAATTATTCACCCATGCAGCTTTCTACTCTCAAAGCAAAACATCCCCGCAAGAGTCCAAAACGTATTGGACGCGGTGGAAAGCGCGGTACAACGTCCGGTAAGGGAACCAAAGGTCAGTCTTCACGTGCCGGTGCGAGCACTCGCGCAGGATTTCGTGGTGGCGACAACCGTATCTGGCAGTTGTTCCCCAAGCAGCGTGGTGCATCATCCAAGCCCGGCAACAAGAGCCCTCACCGCAAGCATCGCTACTATTCTATCCGCCGCTACAAGCCATGGGAGCTCAACCTCCGCGCGCTTGAAGTATTCAAGGATGGCGATGTCGTTTCTCTCGCATCGTTGATTGAAAAGAAAGTACTTCCTGAAGCAGCAACCGTGGTAAAGATTCTCGCCACCGGTGAGCTCAATCGCAAATTGTCATTCTCGGGTGTGCTCATGTCGGCAACGGCACGTGCAAAGATCGAAAAAGCAGGCGGCACCATTCTCGAGTAAGCTAGTCAACTTGCGAGCCTGTGCCGGTTCAGTATCATAGCCACATTCTATGAACATTATTTCTCAGATATTCCGTCGCCCAGAAATTCGCAACAAGGTACTCTTTATTCTTGCGCTTCTTGCGATTGCACAGCTCGGGCATAGCATTCCTATCCCTGCCGTTGATACTTCTAAGCTTCGTGACTTCATGAGTCAGAATGCGCTCTTCGGTTTGTATGGCACCTTCACCGGTGGCTCGCTTTCGACGTTGTCGATTGCCATGCTCGGCTTGGGACCCTACATCACCGCAAGTATCATCATGCAGTTGTTGACCATGATTTTCCCTTCGCTTGAGCAGATGTATAAGTACGAAGGAGAAGCTGGTCGCACACGTTTCAATCAATTCAGTCGCTTACTTACCGTTCCTCTCGCCATGGTGCAGGGGTATGGCTTTTTGGCGATTCTCCAGCGACAAGATGTTATTGCCGGTCTCTCGGGTCTTCACATGCTTTCGTCGCTGATCATTATCACCGCAGGTAGCGTGTTCTTGATGTGGCTCGGAGAGCTCATCACCGAGAAGAATCTTGGCAACGGAACCTCGCTGCTCATCTTGGCGGGTATCGTATCGCAGTTCCCACAGAGTATTCAGCAGGCGATTTTCACTTACACGCCGGATCAGTTGTTCACCTACATCGCTTTTGTGCTGGTTGGTTTAGTTGTTATTGCGGGAGTCGTCTTCATCTCGGAGGCACAGCGCAACATCCCCATCAACTACGCTCGTCGTGTTCGTGGCATGAAGCAGTATGGTGGCGTGTCCACGTATCTTCCGATGCGCGTCAACAACGCGGGTGTGATTCCAATCATCTTCGCGCTTTCGCTTCTCTTGTTCCCTGGTATCATCGCCAACTTCTTGACCGCATCTAAGATTGTCTCGGTTGCCAAGGTTGCAACCATGGTGAGTCAGTTCCTTCAGAACCAGCTCGTCTACGGTATCTTCTACTTTGTATTGGTGGTCTTGTTCACGTATTTCTACACTGCCATCACCTTCGATCCCAAGAGTATCGCCGAAAACATCCAGAAGCAGGGAGGTTACATTCCTGGCATCCGCCCTGGCGCGCAGACGACGCAGTTCTTGCATCATCTCCTCAATCGCGTCACGCTTGTCGGTGCAATCTTCTTGGGCACAATCGCTGTGCTGCCAAACGTCGTTCAGGGATTCACGGGTATCACCGCCTTCACGGTTGGAGGCACCTCTATCTTGATTGTCGTCTCCGTCGCCCTCGAAATCATGAAGCAGGTGCAAGCTCAGCTCTCGCTGTACGAATACTAGTCTGGAGGGGCCTCGTGAATACACTCGCACCCTTCCAGCGTCACTCAAACAAAACCCGCCGACTAGCGGGTTTTGTTTTCGTTCCTGCCTCCCCATCGCCCTCCTCATGCACGGCATATGGCCTCTCGCTCAGGATGAGGATCGCTCGGACCTCGTCGGGGCGTCGGAATTACTTCGAAAAAAGAGGGATTTGGTGGGTATTGACAGAATGATTTTAGTATGCTATCATGTATCTACAAGCTCGGGTTAGGCATCCCGCCAAAACCCCTTGAAAAATGAAGTAAATAAGGAGAGAGTATGACTTCCGAAATGACCGCCGTTGCCGTGGCTCCCATCGTCGTCGCCCCCATTCAGGTTGGCACCAAGTGTGCCAGGCCGGAGTGCTCGGCTCACTTCGAGAAGGGCACCGGGTTCGTCCCGGACTTCGGACGGTTGTACCGTGCCATCCGTGGCACGGGCGTTGACCTCTCGTCCCCGCTCACGCGGGAGGAGGTCCTCGGTCGCGAGCTCTGTTACAAGTGCTCCAGGCTCGCCGCGTTCAAGACGTTCCGGACGCAGAACACGCTCAGCGCGATGGAGCGCATCGACTCCGAGAACGAAGCGTACGCTGAACAGCGTCGCGAGCAGCAGCTTGCTTACGCCGACATGCGGAACAGCCATCCGAAGTCGCCCGTCAACCACATTGCTGAGGCTGCCGAGCGCGCCCGTCGGCAGGCCGTCACGCATCACAAGCGTGGGAAGCGTCTCCCGGCTGCGGAACGTCGGCGCCTCGCGGAAACGCGTGCGTCGCGCCCCTTCGCCGCCGTCAAGGAAGCCAAGGGTGGGAAGAAGAAGGACAGCGGCAAGAACGGGAAGAAGGGCCGCAAGTAGTTCTCCAAAAGCCGGGGGTAGGCGCGAAAGCCCTGCACCTCTCACTGCCAATGGCGGTGGGTACGAGCTGATGTGTTCGTAGGCGCACCAGTTGTCGCTAAGATAAACTGTGAACAAGAAAGGATCTAATGCTGCAGGCATAGAGCGCTGAGGGGCGCTCGACCAAAGGAAGGGCCCAAAAGCTCACCACCCTCGCGTATCACGCCGTAAACTGTCAGTCGGCCATGCGGCCAGAGAGAGGCAATAGTGCTTATAGAATAGAGCGCGAGGGGCGCTCGAACAAAGGAAGGGGGGCTACGGCCCATTACCCACCACCCTCACGGGGGAGTCTACGGACTCCCCCTTTATTTTTGTCTTGTATAAGACAAGACAAAAATACCCAGAGGAGCCGCGGCTTTGCCGCTTGGCGACGTGGGGTATTCTCACGGAAATCAAAATACCCAGTGGAGCCGCGGCTTTGCCGCTTGGTGACAGGGGTTTTCATATGTCTGAGTTTCATTTTTTATACTGCGTGCTACGATGCACTCATGGAGGGAATTGTGAACAAGCAAGTTGTCATTCTCGTTGGACCGCCGGGGTCTGGTAAAGACACGCAAGCCGAAAGACTTGTGCAAGAGTTCGGATTTGTGCAGGTGCCAAGCTCGCGCATCATTCGTACTAAGTTTGCCGAGAATCCAAACGATCCCGTCATTCAAGAAGAGAAGCGCAAGTTTGATTCCGGACTTCTCAATGATCCCGTCCTCGTTGGTGAGTGGATCATGGAGTTTGTTCGTCCATTGGCTGAAGCGGGTAAGAGCTTGGTATTCTCTGGTTCGCCCCGTACACCGCATGAAGCGCAGGTTGAGTATCAGGCGCTTATTGAGCTCTTTGGTCTCAGACGCATCATGCTCATCTATCTCGACATCGATGTCGAAGAGGCGAAGCGGCGCATTGCCGGGCGACGATTCTGTCAGCTCAACGGCCATGTCGTGTCCGGTGCGCCGGAGTTCTCCCATCTTGTTGTCTGTCCGCAGGATGGAAGTGTGTTGGCGCCACGAGCGCTTGATGTTGCATCGCTCATTCCAACTCGATACAACGAGTTTAATACGCTGACGCTTCCCGTGGTAGAAATCGCAAAAACGTTTGCGATCACGGACTTTCATCTCGACGGAAAGAAGGCCATTGAAGGCGTGCATCACGATATCGCGGAGATTCTTGAGCGGCGTCATATGCCGGTCTCTGAAATGTAGGTCATCACCCGGAATTCGTTCCGGGTTTTCTATTTCTCGAGGCAACGCGGCGCTTGCATATCGCCGGTAAGACACGGCATCTTTGTCCGAAGACAAAGCGCCTCCGCTCTCGTCCCGTCGGACTCCGAGATGGTCTTCCCAGCGACATGCTCGCGGCGTGAAGGGATCGCTGGAAAATAGCAGAACAATCGTGTACACTGTCGTCAATGGTCACCCTGAAGGCACCACAACAGATTGAAGCGATCCGTGCTGGCGGCAAAATCCTTGCCGGCATTTTGCGCGACCTCACAGCGATGGCCAAGCCGGGGATGCAGACCAAGGAGTTGTCCGCACGCGCCGCGCAGCTCATCAAAGAGTCGGGTGCGAAACCGAGCTTCCTGGGCTACAACAAATATCCCGACGTCATCTGTCTGTCGGTCAATCATCAGGCCGTGCACACTCCTGGTTCCGAGTACGTACTTCAGGATGGCGATTTGCTCAAACTCGATTTCGGCATCGTCGTTGATGGCATGCATAGCGACTCGGCGATTACCGTACTGGTCGCGCATGATCCGAAAGCACCAGAGCATCAAAAGAAACGACAGCTCATGCAGGTGACGAAAGAGGCGCTCGACAAAGGCATCGCGCAGTGTCGCGAGGGTAATACGCTTGGCGACATCGGAGCGGCGGTGCAGCAGCACGTCGAAAAAAATGGATTCACTATTGTGCGAGAGTTGGGCGGGCACGGCATTGGTACAAAGCTCCACGAAGAACCGTGGGTAGCAAATTTTGGCAAAGCGGGTGACGGCATGAAGCTTGAAGCTGGTATGGTGCTCGCGCTTGAGCCCATTACCTGCATGGGCAAGTGGCAGATCAAAGATGGCGCCGATGGTTTTACCTATGACATGAAAGACGGCTCACTCTCTGCTCACTTTGAACACTCGGTTGCGATTACTGATGCCGGGCCAGATGTTCTTACGAAATAACGAAGACATGGAAAAACATCACATGCGTTCGGAAGAAGAGGCGGGGCAGATCGAATTCAGCGCTCCCTACACGTACTCTTTAGAGCGAGAGGGGCGACGCATCGATTATTTTGGCGCCGAGCACACGCGTGATTCCGCACACCCGCAGATGAGAGAGCTTAAAAAATCGTGGGAAGACTTTTTGAGCGCAACGAATAATCATAAGCGCATAGTTTTTGTTGAGGGAAGTATTCGAGAGCCTCAAGCAACAGAAGAAGAGTCGATTCGGTCGGCTGGGGGTGAAGGGGGGCTCATCTCGTTTCTCGCTCGACAGCAAGGCATTGATTTGCATTGCCCTGAACCATCGTCGGCTGATGAGGCAGTAGAATTACTAAAACGTTTTTCTAAAGAGTATATTGCGTACTACTATTTTGCGCGCGCAATAGACCAGTGGCACAGATCGTTTAAGGCCGAAGTTCCCTTTATGAAATATATCGAGGGGCACCTTCGCCAGGACAAGAATGAGTTACACTGGGATGATTTTGATTTCTCGCTCGACCACATGAAGCAGATTCATCGAAAGGTCTTTGGAGTAGACTTTGATGAGATGGACGCGAATCTATTTTATGATTCTTCGAATCCAGCGCGTATTAGTAACCCAATTAGCGAAGTGGCACGCGCCTCAAATGACGTTCGGAACGGATTCATTCTCGATGAGATTGAGAAGTACTGGAATGATGGTTTTAGTATTTTCATTGTATATGGCTCCGGGCATGCCGTGGTGCATGAGCCTGCGCTCAGAAAATTAGTAACGACATGAAAGACGGCTCACTCTCCGCTCACTTTGAGCACTCGGTTGCGATTACCTCTGGCGGCCTCGATGTGCTGATGAAATAATGGAAGAACGAAACTCCTACGACAACCTATACGCACAGCAAGAGTCCGTCTTTTCTGCTGAGCCACAGGAGTGCGTGCGTCATATTGCAGACCATATGTCTCACGGAATGGTGTTGGAGCTAGGTGCTGGAGATGGGAGAAACGCGCTTTTTTTGGCGAGGTCGGGATTTGATGTGACCGCGCAAGACACTTCCACCGTCGGCGTTGAAAAAATGAAAGAGCGGGCGCTATCTCTCGGCGTCGATATCACTGCAGAAGTACGAGATGCACGCGAGGAGATTGATGGTACATATGATTGTATTGTCTCTACATTTGTATTGCACCATTTGTCGCGTGAGGATGCGCTTCGTCTCATTAAGCGTATGCAAGATGCTGCACCATCAGGTGGTCTTAATGTGCTTTCGACATTCACGAAGCAGGGGGATTTTTATACCAGCAATCCTGACGCTTCACACTTCTATGCAAATCAAGATGAGCTACGCGAGCTCTATCGCGATTGGGAGATTCTGGAGCATCAAGAACGTACAGGACCTGCTCGTCAAAGAAAACCAGATGGTAGCCCGATGATGAACACCTGGGTTGAATTGATCGCCCGCAAAAGAACGGCACCATAGCATTGTTGACGAAATAGACAATTCGTGCTATTGTAATTCTGATCGGAGGATCACATGAAAGTGCTTGTTGTCGTGGTGTATGACCCGTCTCCGAATCCGGAGGTTCGCCGTCAAGCTATCGATTCCGAAGTCATTACCGCTCCCAGTGAGGGCGCAATACGGTTCGGAATTCTGGCCTACTTGAGTGGCTTCGTGGACATCAAGAGTCATTCCGTGACGGTTCTGGAGCCGCATCTGGGAAAGGATCCCGCAGTGAAGACGTAGTCGTTTTGCAGGGGCCTCGGCCCCTGTTTTTCTTAGGTATTGTAGGGTGTTGACTTATTAGGGCCGATTTGCTAATCTTTACAGCACGAAATGGTTACGTACACACAAAGCTTCAATCCCTCGCCGAGCGTGAGTTAGTGCGTGCCTCAAGGCCCCCACTCCACGCGCCGCGAAAGCGGCGTTTCTGTTTCAAAAAATGTAGCATTCTTGGCAGTCCAGAGGTGTTTCTCCGAAAGGGGAAGTACCTCTGGGAAGCAAAGATAGACCAGGTTGCATACGGCCAGACCCTTGAAAACTTACGGGTAATAAATTGCATAAAATCACCGCATGTGACCCTTGTTTTATAAGGGATCAATGCAACAAAAAAGCGGAAAGAAGGGCGCACGGAGGATGCCTAGACACACAATGGCTATGAAGGACGTGGCGTGACTGCGATAAGCTTCGGGGAGGCGTTGAGCAGCCTGTGATCCGGAGATGTCCGAATGGGGCAACCCACTATGGCGAACCCATAGTATCTCGCGCAAGCGAGAAGCTAACCTGGCGAAGTGAAACATCTCAGTAGCCAGAGGAAAAGAAATCGAAGAGATCCCCTTAGTAGCGGCGAGCGAAAAGGGAGTAGCCCAAACCTGTTGTTCAGCAATGAGCGGCGGGGGTTATAGGGATAGGACGCTGAATCTCAACTATCTACGGCAGCTTCGGCTGACGGCGATAGTTGATATTCTAAGAAGTTACAAATTCGAATGTTAGGAGAACGGTCCTGGAACGGCCGGCCAAAGAAGATGAAAGCTCTGTAACCGAAAATATTCGAACTTCTGTCTTGTTACCTGAGTAGCCCGGGATAAGAATGTCCTGGGTGAATTTGCCCATACTACTGGGTAAGGCTAAATACGTTGTGTGATCGATAGTGAACAAGTACCGTGAGGGAAAGGTGAAAAGAACCCCGGTGAGGGGAGTGAAATAGTAACTGAAACCGTGTGCCTACAAAGAGCCGGAGCCTGTGCAACGCAAGTTGTATCGGGTGACGGTGTGCCTATTGAAGAATGATCTAACGAATTTATTCAACTAACGAATTGTAAGTCCCTCTGGGACGCACAAGCAGGGAAACCGAGTGTTAATAGCGCGTTTAGAACTTTCCACTGAGTACCTTTACGGGTATTCGGTGGAAACGTTCTTAAGTTGGTTGAATAAGACCCGAAGCGTGACGAGCTAACCTTGAGCAGGTTGAAGTAGTGCGAAAGCACTATGGAGGACCGAACCCGTGGATAGCGCAATATCTTGGGATGACTTGAGGTTTGGAGTGATAAGCTTATCGAGTTACGTAATAGCTGGTTCTCCTCGAAATGCCTTTAGGGGCAGCGTCGTGCAGTAGCGAGGGGGGTAGAGCACTGATTGGTTAGCCGTGCCCTTTTGGGTAGGCGTACCAAACAAACTCCGAATACCCTCGTGGAATGCGCGACAGTGAGACTGTGGGGGCAAAGCTCCATGGTCGCAAGGGAAACAGCCCAGATCGCAGATTAAGGTCCCTAAATCTATGCTAAGTGTCAGAAGGAAGTGTGATGCCTTAGACAGGTAGGAGGTTGGCTTAGAAGCAGCCATCCTTTAAAGAGTGCGTAATAGCTCACTACTCAAAGTTTTTAACGAGGCATCATGCGCCGAAA
The DNA here is from genome assembly GCA_017992005.1 of Minisyncoccota bacterium. Lineage (GTDB taxonomy): Bacteria > Patescibacteriota > Minisyncoccia > 2-02-FULL-40-12 > GWA2-44-9 > JAGOPO01. The sequence continues at coordinate 4,110 of JAGOPO010000010.1, read as the reverse complement.
ATGTACCGGGGCTAAGCATAGTACCGAAATCGCGGATGCTACTCTCTTCGGAGAGTGGCGTGGTAGAGGAGCGCTTCCATTGCTGCGAAGGTGAACTGTGAAGTTTGCTGGAGCGATGGGAGGTGAGAATGTTAGAATGAGTAACCGCAAGAGACGTGAAAGTCGTCTCCGCCGAAAGCCTGAGGTTTCCTCCGCGATGTCAATCATCGGAGGGTGAGGCATGACCTAAGGATAACCATGCTTTAGAGCATGGGAAGCTGATGGATAGCAGGTTAATATTCCTGCCCCACAGACGTATGCGATGGGAGGACGGGAGATACAATGTCAGGCGCATTATTGGATTTGCGTCGTTGTCTGTAGACCAAGGGGACCGGAAAATCCGCCCCTATACGGTCGATGAAGACGGGATCGCCGCAAGGCGGGACCTGATAAAAGAGCTCTCCAAGAAAAGTCCCTAAGCTTAATACGTATGTGCATGTACCGAAAACCGACACAGGTGGGCTGGTGTGAGTGCACCAAGGCGAACGGGTGATTATTGGTTAAGGAACTCGGCAATAAAGCGGCCGTAACTTCGGGATAAGGCCTGCCACACGCAAGTGTGGCCACAGCGAACGACTCTCTGCTAACTGTTTATCTAAAACACAACTCCATGCGAAGCCGAAAGGCGCTGTATATGGGGTGACGCTTGTCCGGTGTCGGAACGTTAACGGTGGAAGTGGTATGGATTTATCTGTACTGCGGACGCCTGAAGCGCCGATGAACGACGGCAGTAACTATAACTGTCTAAAAGTAGCGAAATACCTTGTGGGGTAAGTTCCCACGCGCATGAATAGCGTAATGAGCGGAGAACTGTCTCAACCAATAGCCCGGTGAAAATGCAATGTCAGTAAAGATGCTGACTACCCGCACCTAGACGGAAAGACCCCGGAAGCTTTACTGCAGCTTGGTATTGGTCTACGAGTTGTTATACGTAGCATAGTGGGGAGGATTTGAAGCATGGATCTCGGTTCATGTGGATCCGCCAGTGAAATACCCATTTTAACGATTTGTAGCTCTAACCAGTGGAACCCTATAAGGGTATACACGCAGAAAGTCTTCCCGAAGTAATGATCGGAAGTTTTTGCGTTGTATCTTTGTAGGGTTCCACTGAGACAGTGCCTGGCGGGCAGTTTTGGTGGGGCACTAGCCTCCTAAAAAGTAATGGAGGCGTTCATCAAGGTTGGCTAGCTCCGGATGGACATCGGAGCGATAGTGTAAAGGCACAAGCCAGCTTAACTGCAAGACGGATGTGTCGCGCAGATGCGAAAGCAGGACCTAGTGAACCGACACTTGCTCGTAGGAGCGGTGAAGATCAACAGATAAAAGCTACTCCGGGGATAACAGGCTAGTCTTGGCCGAGCGTTCACAGCGACGCCAAGGTTCGGCACCTCGATGTCGGCTCGCCCTATCCTGGGACTGAAGAAGGCCCCAAGGGTTTGGCTGTTCGCCAATTAAAAGGGTACGCGAGCTGGGTTCAAACCGTCGTGAGACAGGTTGGTCCTTATCTGGTGTGGGCGTGAGGATTTGAAGGGGGTTGTCCCTAGTACGAGAGGACCGGGATGAACGCACCTCTGGTGTACCAGCTGTCGTGCCAACGGCACGGCTGGGTAGCTATTGTGCGGTTCCGATAAGCGCTGAAAGCATATAAGCGCGAAACGGGCCTTAAGATTAGATCCTATTGAACTCGTGGAAGATTACCACGTTGATAGGGCGCAGGTGCACATACAGTGATGTATTTAGCCGAGCGCTACTAATTTGTTCAAAATTCCATCTTTATTTTGCTCTGTTGTGTATACAACAAAGCTTGCATGAAGCTTACGTGCTTCAATATGATTGATACCCATTGTTAGACCAAATAAATTGTTAGGTTGTGTGTTCAAGTAAGGTGGCATTACCGCAAGTGCTCCACCCGTTCCCATTCCGAACACGGAAGTGAAATCTTGCAGGGCCCATGATAGTCCTTTACTGGGCGAAAGTAGGTCGCCGCCTTACTTGAACACACAACACAGAAGACTCCCCGAAAGGGGAGTTTTTTGTCGGTGTGATTTTATTTATAACAAAGTCGCACCGGGCAGATGCGCAGTCCGAAGGACGGTATAGCGCATCTGACTATTCAAACCATGATGTTGTATACTGTGAGTATGAATCGTGTAGTTAAGCAGGTGGTTATCGCCGGTGTGTATGTGGGTATTGCGGCACTCTTAGTGTGGCCGTTTTATCGCGCAGCAAATCCTGTTGCTACCTGTAGTGATGGTCGTCACAACGGTACCGAAGAGGGCGTAGATTGTGGGGCAACATGCGGACTCTCCTGTCCCGAGGTGCGCCAAGATATCTCCATTGTGGGCGCCTCGCTTGTGGTTAATGCGGATACTTCTAGCGATGGTGTGGTGACCCTGCGCAATCCTAATGCAACCCATAGCGCGACGCGTCTGGTGGTCGTGGTTCGCGGCTTGGACGTGGCGGGAAGTGAGGTTGCCAAAAGCACACAGGTAACCTATGCCAATCCGGTTGCCGATCAGGTTCTTGTTGTTCCGTTTGCTCGAGAAGCGCCTATCGCCTCCGTGTCGGTATCTATCATGCCAAGTGAAAGCGTCTGGCAGCCGGTTACGGCTACCACGCCTGAGCGAGTTTCGCTGGTAGTGCGAGGAGAGCGTATTGAACGAGATGAAGCGAGCTCTCGCTACGTAGCCTTGGTGGCAAATCAAAGTTTATTTGCTGTCGATTCGGTTGATATTGCAGTGAGACTGCAAGACAGGAGCGGGCAGGCGCGCGCCGTGGGCAGTACCAGGGTTACCACACTGGCCCCGGGGCAGGAGCGGGAGTTTGTCATCGCCTGGCCGTTTGTAGTGCCCGAGGATTTGGAGGCTCGAGTTGCAGTAAGTACAAATCTATTGCAAGATGGCAATCTCCAGACTTCAAACGGTGCTAACGAACGTTTTCAACAATATTAAGAGTATCGGAGGTCGTATCGACGGCGTTCTTGTGGGCGCTGTTGTTGCGTTGCTCGCGTTGTCGGTGGTCAACCTCTACGGAGTAGGAGGGATCGACCATTCCCTGGTGTCGCGCCAAGCGGGGCTTTCCTTGGTCGCTATCGCTGTCATGTTGGTGGGTTCGTTTGTGGATTATCGTGCTTTGCGCAACTGGACCACTCCCGTGGTGGCGCTCTATGGTGGCGCGTTAGTGCTGGTGATGGCGACGCTGGGGTTTGATGCTATTCGCAATATTCGCGCATGGATTGTGCTTGGATCGCTTCAGTTTGAGCCAAGTGAGCTCATGAAAGTGGCTCTCATTGTGGTATTGGCGAAGTATTTTTCTCAGCGCCATGTGCAAAGCTACCAGATACGCCATGTACTGGCGTCGGGGTTGTACGCGGCAGTTCCTATGGGAATTATTCTCATTCAGCCCGATCTTGGGTCGGCCATGATCCTTGGAGTCTTGTGGGCGGTTATTTTGCTTGCTGTGGGCGTTGATCGGAAGCACTTAACCGCCCTCGTTCTTCTGGGACTTGTGGGTATGGGTGCGGCGTGGACCTGGGGCCTGGCGCCATACCAGAAAGACCGCATCTTGGCATTTATTGATCCCTACCAAGATCCTACGGGGTACGGATATCACATTATTCAATCAAAAGTAGCCATTGGTTCGGGTGGACTCTGGGGCAAGGGGATTGGCGAGGGTTCACAGGCGATGCTGGGATTTTTGCCAGAACCATACAACGACTTCGCGTTTGCATCGCTTGCCGAACAGTTGGGGTTTGCTGGTGTTTTACTGCTCCTGAGCCTAGTTGTCTTGGTGGTGTGGCGTATCATGAGAATCGGACTCAACGCGCGCAACAACTTTGCCAAGCTCTACTGCCTGGGGGTTGCTACGTTGATTGCTTCGCACGCCATCATCAGCGCAGGGGTTAATACGGGACTCTTGCCTATTACAGGAATTCCCTTTACCTTTCTTTCATACGGAGGAAGTCACCTCATGAGCGTGGCGCTCTCCTTGAGTATCGTGCAAAGCATCAATCGCTATGGCTAATACTACCTACACCCTTATCGTCGACACCCCCCAACCCAATGTTTTGGC
>JAGOPO010000009.1 GCA_017992005.1 Minisyncoccota bacterium | reverse complement strand
TCATTGCGCAGTCTCCTGCGTTTCCTCGAGACGCTGCGCGACTTCTCGTATACGACCGAGCAGAACAGACTACCGTTCTGGATACGTTTCGTAATCTGCAACGCTACCTGCCATCGAAGAGTGTCTTAGTATTGAATCAAACCAAAGTTATTCCTGCGCGGCTTTTGTGCACAAAAGAAACAGGTGGAAAGGTGCAGGTATTTTACGTCGGACACGATAAGCGTGTGTTGCAGGCGCTGTGCGATCGTAAGCTATCAATAGGTGCGCGCGTGCGATTCGATGCTCGACACACATTTACCGTAGTGGATTATGCGAATGGCAAGTATAGTCTTGAGCCGTCTTTCCCACTGCGACAGGTGATGAGACTATTTGAACGCCATGGCCGAACACCGATCCCTCCCTATATAAAGCACTCTCCACTGTCCGAGCGCTTATTACGATCGCAATATCAAACAATCTTTGCGAAAAACAAAGGATCTGTTGCTGCTCCTACGGCATCCCTTCACTTTACACCTCGATTATTGGCAAGCCTGAAGAGGGCTGGTCATTCGGTGCTGTTTGTGACATTGCATGTAGGATTGGGTACGTTTGCATCGGTAACTGATGAGCATCTAATCGCGGGCACTCTCCATGAGGAATGCTTTGAAATAGATAGCAAAAATGCGCGGGCACTGATGATTGCAAAGAAGCAAGGAAGGCCGATCGTAGCCGTCGGGACAACGGTCGCACGAACGCTCGAGAGCGCTGCAGATAAGCACGGCGTGCTCCGAAGATTACGAGGGACGACGGATATCTTTATTCGAGATTCCTACACATGGAAGTTTGTGGATAGTCTCATTACGAATTTCCACGTACCTAAGAGTTCTCTGATGATGTTGGTGGCTACACTCGTTGGGCGTGTACGACTCTTGAGCCTGTATCGATTCGCAATCAATAATAAGATGCGCTTCTTCTCATTTGGCGATGGCATGTTGATACGCTAGTTGGTATTATTAATCATATGGCACATGAGAGCTCTAGTGAAACGCAGAAGCCAGTAGCCGAAAATGTTCATGAACGCGAAATACGTGAGTGTATTACCCATGACCGTCCTGTTACTTCGGGAAGTAATGCTCTAATATTTAAGACGACGGAACGGAAATCTGAAGACTCGCTCGCCGTTAAGGTGCTCAAGGTGTATCGTGCGGGTGCCGGGGAGAAAGAGTTTGCTACACTCCATCAGGCGTACGAATTATTATCGAAGGTAGCATCTGCTGCTCAAGTTCCACGACCTCAAAATTTTGTAGTTCTACCATTGTCGGACAACGAGAGAGATCGCTTGAATTCATTTGGCGCGCATCTCTTATCATCGCAACCCGTAGAAGCCTTTGACATGACATTCATAGAAGGTAAAGATTTTGCGCGAATTGTATACGAAGAGGTGATCCGCCGATGTACCCCGCATGAGCTGCTTGGATTGCTACGAGAAAACGAGGAGCCTGCAGCGTTGCTTGAGGAATCAGCCTCGTTGGATTATTTATTTGAGATTGTTCGGCATGTACTCAAGCTTGAAAACCCGATGCGAGTTGACGCTTCGGGAGTACCACAGAACGATATGAGAGTTTTGTGGCGAAATAGCAAGAGAATTTTTGAATTTCTTTCAGCGAGGGGATTTATCGTACACCCAACCATTGTTCAACAGTTGCAGCAATCAGTAGACATCCTGCATGCGCATGGTATTCGACACAACGATCTGCATGAGCGAAATATCATGATCGAAGGAAGGATTGATTCCAGTGAAGGAAAGGTTTGGTTGCTAGATTTTGGGATGTCTCATGATGAATATTCGGAGCTGCAGTCATATCGAGATGACTATAGTCTCGTTCGACTGTTGGAGTCGTGCCAGAAAACGAAGCAGGAGCGTGTGGAGATGGAGGTGAAGTCCCAGCAAGATGAGTTGGCGAAAGAGGTGATTGCTCATACAAGTAGTCCGATGTCATACGGAATTTTTATGAGATACACCAAGTTCGGAAGTGAAAATATTATCGAACTGGTGGCGCGCTCTTTGGTGCGCTCCATGAAGCCAAAGTTTGATTTAGCAGCGATTAAATTACTGTGTGATAACGATGTGATTACCGCACATGATGCTCAACAGATTATACGGACGGCTTTAACACTTCTGACAGCAAAGAATACACCTGCTACGAAATCAAAATCAGCTTCCATATACAACCCTTCTCTCCAGGGGTTATTGAGGCTTGCGGACGGTCTTTGGATGCACGCATAGTGAGGTGTTGCCAATTGTAAAAAATGTGGTAATATAGCGTTTTCGTTTACTTTCACAATTGAGGTTACCATGAGCACTGACAAGATACGCATCTCATTTTGGGGTGTGCGCGGAAGCATTGCGGCGCCGTTGACGTCCGACGACATCGCCAAGCGTGTGGTCGAGGAGTTGGTAGCGCGTCCTGCTTGGAATACCAGGCAAGATATTCTTCGGGGTGTGCCAAACCTGCTGTGGACACACGGCGGCAACACATCGTGTGTGATGGTCGAGGTGGGTGATGAGCGCATCATTCTCGACATGGGAACTGGAATCCGCCCGCTCGGCAACTCGCTCATGAACGAGTTGTTTGCCAAGAAGGGACTGCGTGCCACGTTCTTGATCTCGCATGTGCACTGGGATCACATTCAGGGGCTGCCGTTTTTCGGACCGCTGTACATGAATCGGCACGATGGATTCGCGAATCACTTCGACTTCTACGGTGGCACCGAATATCGGACGAGGCTTGATGATTGCTTGCGTGGTCAGATGGATGCGCCTAATTTCCCCATCAGCTTCAGGGAGATTGAGCTCCAGACCGAACATTTGCTGGTAAAAAATCTCCACGATGGCTACACATTTGAAGTCGGCAACAAGGATCACGGACCTGTCGTTGTAGTGACGTGCCGAAAGCTTGATCACCCCCAAGAGGTCTACGGGTTCCGGCTCGAATGCAACGGCAAGGTGATCGCTTATACGACGGATCATGAGCCGCGACTTCCTGAGACGCCCTACAAGAACCTGCTCCGTCTCGTTAATGATGCCGATGTTTGGATTACTGATTGCCAGTATTCGGGACATCAGTATCGAGGATTTGATGGCCCCCAACGGTTCGGGTGGGGCCACGCATATCCGGAAGCCATCGGCCTTACTGCACGTCTTGCGCAGGTCAAGCGAGTGGTGACCTTTCATCATGACCCGAGTAACGATACACGGGGAGTCGAAGATATTGCTTTCCAGGTGATGTCGTCAACGCCTGAGAAGCCGAACTTCACGACTCAGGCGGCATACGAGGGGCTGGTGGTGGAGCTGTAGCAGCATGCGAGACTCGCAAGGGTCTCGCTTTTTTTATACACTAGCGACTGTGAAAGATGTGAAATTTATCGAGACGATTTTGCGGTACTTTGCGCAACACGGTCGCCATGATTTAGAGTGGCGCACTCATATCAGCCCTTATCGGATTTTGGTAAGCGAAATCATGTTACAGCAAACTCAAGTTCCGCGTGTTCGCGAAAAGTTTCGATTGTTTCTTCGATTGTTCCCGTCGTTTCGTGCGCTCGCGATTGCTTCGCAAGCCGACGTACTCCGCGCATGGCAGGGGCTTGGTTATAATCGTCGTGCTCTTGCGCTCTATCGCTGTGCGCAGTTCGTTACACGGAACTATCACGGAAGATTACCTCGAGACTACGAATCCTTACTACGCCTTCCTGGTATAGGACCGTATACGGCGGGCGCGATCATGGCATTCGCATTTGATGACAAGGTGCCGCTCATTGAAACGAATATTCGTCGCGTGTATCTCCATCACTATTTTCCAGGCTCCGCTAGTGTTCCTGACAACGAGTTGATGCCGCTCGTAACAAGGCATCTTGAGCATGTGACATCAGCGCGTCAGTGGTATGGAGCACTCATGGACTATGGCACCTACCTTACACAAGCGATGCCCAATGCGAATCGACGGAGCAAGCACTATGTGCGGCAGGCTGTATTTGAGGGGTCATTTCGCCAACTGCGCGGGCGTATTGTTAAGATGTTGGCGGGTCACAAGAAGGTAAAGCTTGAGACACTCCTGATTGAGATGGCAGATGATCGTACTCACGAGGTTCTCCAAAGGCTTCACCAAGAAGGTATACTGGCGCTCACCAAAAAGACGGCAATGCTTGCGTCGTGATATTCACATATTCGTAGAGCTGGATGCTTGAGAGTGGTATACTAGGAGTACCTATGCCTTCATCAGAGCTTATAGATTATATTCGCTCGCAGACGCAAGAAGGGGCGTCGCTCGCAACCATTCGTGCTGACCTTGTTGCTGCAGGATGGCCATCGAACGATGTGGACGATGGCGTTCATGCCGTGGCATCTGATTTGCATCCGTTAACACCGGGGGCATCGATTCATGAAGATTTAGCGCAAGTGAGGGGTGTGGTTGCATATCTCTCAGCGCGACTCAAGACGGCGGAAGATACCGTCGCGAGACTCACCGCAGCAACGACTCACAACGCGCTTGGCATGCAGTCGTCTCTTCCATCGTCGTGGATTGGACCTGAGCGCGAATTGGGTGCGCCTCATCGTGGGAGTATTCTCCGGGCGTTCGCATCGTTGCTTGCTCTTTGTCTGGGGATCGGCTCGGTGACGTATGGCGTACAGTTGGTGCAGCGAGAGATAGTGTATCGGTCTGACTTTTCAATAATACTGGGCGCATGTGTTCTCTTTTCCGGAATTGCAGCTGTCTTTGTGGCACGACGCGGCAGTGGATACCTATCGCGCGCACTTTCTCTCCTAACGATTTCCCTGGGACTGACCTATGTATACTTCTTATGGGCGTCATTTACTGTGGTAGGCATTCGTGGCGCGCTTGCAGCGATGGCGTTGAGTCTGTCGTATGCGCTTTGGATGCATCGTATGAGCAAGCGATATGAAGAGTAGTACTCTATGAGCTCTACTCGCATGCGCACGAGTCTCGCGTGGATTCAGTCTCGACAGCGACGTGCTCGGGCGATTCTCGCGCATGCGTTGATAGTGGCTGCTCTCGCCACTATTGCTGTTGCCCTAGTCGGCCCACTAACATACGACGAGCGGGCGCATGCGCTCTTAGATGTTGGTTCGCGCAGTGTCAATCGATTTGGTAATCAACTCTTCGGCGTTGATGTCACCGTGCCTCGTCAAAACATATTTTCACTCGTTCGTGATCTCGATAAGTCGATTCTCATCGTGGACCATGGACAACAATATTCTTCGCGCATGATAGGCGTTATGCAATTTGCTACACGCGGCGGAATCCACACAATTGCCGATGCGCTCCGTTGGTTCGAGGTGTCGCTGACAGAGCGACAGGCCCAGAGCATTGGATTGTGCAAGCCGCTCGATACGTTACGCGAGGGTGAGGCGATTGTTCTCCAGGCTGATCCGTTTCAACAAGGAGTGGCTTCTTGGTATGGACCTGGATTCCACGGCAGATTAGCCGCATCGGGTGAAATCTATAATATGTACGATCGAACCGCTGCACATCGTACATTGCCGCTACAATCCCTAGTGAGGGTGGTCAGTCAACGGACCGGAAAGAGTCTTGTTGTTCGCATCAATGATCGAGGTCCCTACGTGGGCGGTCGCATCATTGACATGAGTCGACGAGCGATGGATCTCATAGGCGGACAAGACTTGGCGGCGGTCTATCTGGAGCGTATTGATCCCGATGCGCTTCGCATCGATTGTCCCTAGGCGCGTAATCGAAACATGCAGAATTTGGGGATCTTCTGGTGAACGAGCCAGAAGTTTTTCTTTTTTGCCTTCGCCTCATCGGTCGGCAGTGGCTCAATGAAATCAAGGAGTACGAATCCTGATTCGCGTATGTCGGCTAGTAAGGCGCTCAATGGTCGGTGCCAGAACGTAACGGGTATCTCATTGAAGAATGTTTCGCTGATTGGACGCGGCGAAAGATAGTCGCCGTGAATGCTGGCATGATCTTTTCCAGTGAGTTCGTAGGAGAGCTCATAGCGAATTGTGTCTCCGCTGCGAGTCTTTTCCATGCCCCATTTAATTGGATGATGGGTTGAAAATAGGAATTCTGACCCTGGTGTCAGGCATGCGCGAATCTGACGGAGGATAGCAATCCATGATTCTGCATAGTGCAGCGTAAGGCTCGAGTACACAAAATCGAAACGATGCGGTGGAAAATCAAGGTGCTCCATCGGCAATACGCGAAATTCGATAGCTGGAAATGACGCACGCGCAAGATCGATTAAGCCTACGGCAGAGTCGATTCCCACTACTTCTTTCGCTCCTCGCGCGAGCAACTCGGCGCATTCTTCTCCGCTGCCGCATCCGATACAGAGCACTCGCTTTCCCGAAAGGTCTGGCAGAGCGGAGAGCATGGCCGGCTTTTCGAGGTACTCATGCGAGATATTCTCCTTTGCACGGCGACGTTGAGCCCATGCCGATGCATGAGTGTTGTAGGAGTCGTCGCTCATTTCTTGGCAAGATACTGCAACGCCTTGCGAACACGATCGGAAATGCTTGTGGCATCTTTAACTGCCTTGAGAGCCTCTTTTGCTTGATGCTGCGTGTAGCCAAGAGATACAAGCGCCTCATATGCTTGGGACTCTCCGTCGAGTGCACCCAAGTCTGAGCCAGTGGAATCGATGTAGTCGAGTTTCCCTTGGAGTTCCACGACAAGTCGTTGTGCGGTTTTCGTTCCCAGTCCCGAAATGGTTCGAAGCGCTTCGGGATTTTCAGAGAGTACCGCCTCTTTGAGGTGTCGCGGTTCTACCGTGCTGAGTATCTGCATCGCTGTCTTAGGCCCTAATCCGGATACCGATGTGAGGATGCGAAAGAGCGCCATATCGTCCGTTTTGGTGAATCCGTACATATCAAATGTACCCTCGCGCATGTTGAGCTTTGAGAACACGAAAACCTTGACTTTTTCTTGATTTTCTGATAAAGTGGCTAGTATTTTAGGCACTAGTGTAATGGTGTACCCGATGCCTCCTGCCGAGATAATTGCCTGTTTATCGCCGATATATTCAACTGTTCCTTCGATGTAGCTAATCATAGTAGTCGTTGCACTTAGTATGGCTAATTTCAAGATAAAATCAAAGTACCAGCCAGCGGGAGACCAACCTGAGGCCATCGCGAGCCTCACCGCTGGCCTTAAGCGTGGTGAAAAAAACCAGGTGCTTTTGGGCGTCACCGGTTCTGGAAAGACCTATACCATGGCACATGTTATCGCCAATTATGGGAAGCCGACCCTGGTGATCTCGCATAACAAGACGCTCGCCGCTCAACTCTATCGAGAGTTTAAGGATTTCTTTCCCAATAACGCGGTGCACTATTTCGTTTCCTATTTCGATTACTATCAGCCCGAAGCGTACTTGCCTTCGTCAGATACATTCATCGAGAAAGACTCGAAGGTCAACGAAGAAATTGATCGACTTCGACACGCCGCGACGCAGGCGCTCATGAGTCGTGATGATTGTATTATCGTAGCGTCCGTCTCTTGCATCTACAACCTAGGAAATCCAGATGACTATAAGCAGATGGGGCTTGAGCTGTTCGAGGGCAAGAAACTGACTGCCAGTGATTTGGTGCGGCATTTAACACGACTGCAGTATGGACACGACATCGAGCTCAAGCGGGCCTGTTTCCGAAAGGCACATGATGAAGTCGAGGTGGTTAGCTCCTCGGCAACAGAGGTGCGGCGTATCAAGTTTAAGGGTGATCGCATTATTGGCATGTCGATTGCGACGATCAATGATCCCGAGGAGCTCGAAACTGGAAATCCGCGTTTTGAGAAAGTAATCGAGACGGTAATCTATCCAGCAAAATTTTGGACTACCAACGACAACAAGATCGCCCTCGCATCCGAAAATATTCGCTCCGAACTTGAAAAACACATCAAGGTGCTCAAGAAGGAAAAGAAATTTGAGGAAGCGGCGCGACTACAGGAGCGGACGCTCTATGACCTGGAGATGCTCCGTCAAACCGGATACTGCTTTGGTATTGAGAACTATTCATCCCATCTCGATTTTCGCAAGCCGGGACAACCGCCGCACTCACTGGTGAACTACTTCAAGAGTAAGGGTGAATTTTTGACCATCATTGATGAGTCTCACATCTCGCTGTCGCAGATCCAGGGCATGTTTAATGGTGACCATTCACGCAAATCGACCCTCGTGAAATTCGGCTGGCGACTACCGTCGGCGATTGATAATCGACCGCTTCGCTACGACGAATTCAAGAAGCTCATACAAAAGGCTGTGTATGTTTCTGCTACGCCTGGTGCGGCAGAGTTGAAGTTGGCGGGCAAGAAGAATGTGATCGAGCAGGTCGTCCGACCTACGGGACTCCTCGATCCTACTATCGAGATCGTACCAACTGAAAATCAGATCGAGCATTTGCTCGAGCAGATTCATCCCCGTATCGCGGCGGGCGAGCGTGTCATCATTACTACGCTTACCAAGCGCATGGCCGAAGACCTCTCCGAGCACCTTGCAGCCAATAGAATCAAGACAAACTATTTGCATTCCGAAATCAAAACGCTTGATCGATTGAAAATCTTGAAGGATTTTCGTCTTGGACTCTACGATGTGCTAGTTGGTGTGAATCTTCTGCGAGAAGGGCTCGACATGCCGGAGGTTTCATTGATTGCAATTATGGATGCCGATAAAGAAGGCTTCCTGCGTAATGCCACCACGCTTATTCAGACGATGGGTCGCGCGGCTCGTAATGTGAATGGACATGTCATCCTCTATGCCGATAAGGTGACTCGTTCTATGAAGGCGGCCATCGAAGAGACCACGCGTCGACGAGAGAAGCAAATCATCTACAATGCCGAGCGTGGCATCATTCCGAAAACGATAAAAAAATCGATTGGCGATAGTTTTAGCCTCCCGGTCTCGCAGTCGAGCACATCAACGCGAAAAGAGGTTGATCGCGATGGGGGAGCAATTGTCGGCATTGGACGCAAGGCGCAACATCTGGCACAGCTCAACAAGCTCATGGAGCGTGCCATCCGCAAGCTCGACTATGAACAAGCGCTCTTGCTCCGTGAGCAGATCCAGAAGCTCAAGCATCAGCCCTCGTAAGTCGACCGTGCCCAGGTAAACAAAAGCCCCGCATGATGCGGGGCATGGGGAGGCGATTAGCGCTCCTGAGTAGGGCGCTGCACGAACGTCTCGCACCGATTTATGCCGACGAATCCTGCGCAGCGCTGACCGTGGTCGACGCTTCGTTTGTATCGATACTGCGTACAATTCGGATTATGACAAACTCCGGGGTGAATGAGCTCTCTCACGAGTCCGATGATTGCCGCTGACCGAGGGGTCGAGACCGGTGGCTCGCTGCTGGTAAAGGTGTAACCGGCGGGACAAAATGACATAGCAAGCTTCTCCTTTTCTGCCATAGCCTAGCAGATACTTGCTAAATTTGGAAGTTCCTGTACAATACTTCAGCACGGTCGGGATATAGTCTGCGATACCATTGTGGGGACAAGTTACGCGTGACTTGCTCGACCCGTGCTCCTTTTCTCAATATTCAATGCCAAATACTAAATCAGCCGAAAAAGCATATCGTCAAAGCCAGAAGCGCAGAGCGCGTAATTTGTCTCGCAAGACAGGCTACAAGGACATCGTCAAAGAGTTCCGCAAAACTGCTCCGAGCGACCCAAAGACTGCCACTGCCATGATGGCCAAGCTGCAGCAGCAGCTCGATAAAGCAGCTAAGACCGGTGTTATCAAGAAGAACAAAGCATCTCGTCTGAAGTCAAAAGCTGCAAAGCTTCTCGCAAAATCAGCAAAGTAATCAAACGCCCCTCATGGGGCGTTTGTGTTAGAGCAATTGGTCGGCGAGTTCGCGACCCATCAGCATAGGGATGCTTAATCGTTGGCGAGCTGTTTCACCACGTAGGAGATCCGTTTTTCGTTGAGGGACATGCCCGCGTTGACCGTCGTGTTGCGCATGGGTAGCCGCGAGGTGGCTGGAGGCGACATAGACCGCGTGTTTGCCATATTTTTCATCAAGCGCATCCGTGCTTTCAAAGACGCGTCGAAGTCGCTCTACTTCGATACTTGCGCCGAAGAGGTCGGGTTGTTCATGGGCTTCACTGGTCATATTTGTAAGTACAACTCCCGTGGCTCGATAGGGAACTCCTGCATGCAGAAGCTGAGGGAGTGCCTTCAGCGCGGCTGCAATCATGGGACCCGGAAGAGATGTGGGCTGTGCGAGGCGCACCTCAACAGCCGAGTGCTGGAATTGCTGCGTGCGAAGAATAAAGAGAAGATCTCGTGTGACAAGATTGTGGCGACGTGCCTTAATGCACGCATTTTCGATATTGCGCGACAGTTGCGCAATGATAAATGATCTGTCGACAGATGGTGGCGTGAATGTTTTGAATTTCTGTATGGATGCTTGTGTCGTTTTTGCGGCCGTAGTAAGGCCAAGGACTGACACGCCATTGAGCTCCTGCCAGATTTCTTGGAGGGGCTTGTGGGCGTGAGCGAATACCCATTCGAGTGGCATGCGAGCATATTCAAGCGCGGTGGTGATGTTGAAGTGCTGAAGCATTGCCGTGGTTTGCGTTCCAATGCCCCATACGGACGCCACAGGGAGCTTTTCAAGGTAGGTGTGTATCTGATGTCCCGCAATTGCGGTGAGGCCGTAGGGCTTTTTCCATTTTGATCCTAATTTTGCGAGCACTTTGGTTGGGGCGAGGCCTACGGAAAAGGTGAATCCTAATTCAGCACGGAGTGCCTCTTGAATACGGCTGGCAATCTGTGGGTATGTTGCATGGTGGAGTCGACGCAAGCCGGTGATGTCGGCGAAGCATTCATCGATACCATATTCTTCCACATCGGGCGTCCAACGACGCACGATCTCATACAGACGACGAGAAAGAAGTGAATATGTTTCATAATCGGACGGGAGGATAATCGCATCAGGGATAAGACGCCGGATTTCGTGTAGTGGCATCGCGCGTGTAACGCCTCGTGCTTTGGCCTCGTAGCTCATCGATGATGCGATGCCGCGCTCGAGGCCGGTGATGACGGGTTTGCCTTTGAGGGCGGGGTCACGTGCTTGCTCGCACGATGCGAAAAATGCATCTCCGTCAATATGAAGCACAGCGCGAGGGTAGCTCGCTCGTAGGAGTGGCGTGGTTTGCATGGATTAGTATTTACGAATTACGGCTTTTACGACGGCGGCGATGCTTAAGTCTTCGGTGGGGTAGATTGGTTTGAATCGTTCGTTGGCGGGCTCGAGCACGACGCGACCATGGACGTGACGGAGGTATTTCATCGTCCAGGCATGGTCTACTTCGGCAATCACGATGTCGCCATCTCGTGCGGTGAGTCCGCGTTCCACGAGTACCATGTCGCCCGGCATGATGCCTGCGTCCTTCATGGATTCGCCGCGCACCTTGAGCATGAAGGTCGCTTCTTTGTTTCCGATGAGCCACTCATCGATGCTCATCGTGTCAGCGAGCTCTTCTTCCGCAGGCGAGGGGAAGCCCGCTTCGACCGTGCCGAGCACTCTGGTGTGGTTGAAGGGATTAGTCAGTGAGATGTGTCCCTTGGTGTCGCGCTGGAGGGCGCCACTCTCGACGAGCCGATCAACCAACTTGGTGACGGCATTTGGTGAGCGGTAGCGGAACATACGCATCATCTCACGCCATGTCGGCATGCGATGATGCGTACGAAAGAAATCTGCTATGCGGTTTGTAGAAGAGGTCTCATTCATACTTGTAGTGTAGGTGTACATCTGTACACCGTCAATTGTGGATAAGAAAAAGAACCCGCATTGCTCCGTGATATGGGGATGCTACGATACAACGCGTATGAAGAACTACGTGCAATATCGTAAAAGCCCGATTGTGATAGTGGGGAATTTCATCGCGTTGCAATTTGCTACGGCAGCATTGTATGCACTTGCAGCATCGCTGGCGTACTACGCGCAGATTTGGAGATCGATTCCCTATATTCGCGATATCGATTTCTCAATCGCGCAGGCCGTATTTCTTTTTTTCGGAGAGATAGGACTCATTATGTATATGTTCGTTGCGTGGCATCGACAGGTGATACGAGTCACGCGGGACCAGCTCACGTATGACCGAGGAATTATTATGCACACCCGCACGGCAGTTGCGCTCAATGAGATTGCTACGATTACATTTCGACAGAGTCTCTTGGGCCGACGCACCCACTACGGGAGAGTTGATATTATGAATGCAAAGGGAGAGGTGCTGGTGTCGCTTGATAGTATGCCGGAGCCACAAGAATTCGTGGAGGAACTCATGCAAAAAAAGAAAAACGGAGGGGGTGTTGTTCCCGCCGATCCGCATGCGCTCGTAGCATTGCCAGAGCACGAACAGCTCGAACGCAAAAGCACATTACGATGGGACCTGCATTCGCAAGTCGTCAACAAAAATCTCGAGAAGGCTGCACTGAAAACCGTTGCAGCGTTTATGAATACCGCTGGCGGGCATCTCATGCTGGGTGTTGGTGATCAGGGCGAGGCGATTGGACTCGACGCCGACTACGCATCGTTGCCTCGGCGCGATGCAGATGGATTCCAGAATCACTTTTCAAATCTCATTGGATCGATGATGGGTCCTTCCTATCGGTCGCTCGTGCGTATGCAGCCATTTACCCATCAAGAGAAGGAGTGTATGCTCGTCTCTGTGCAGCCGTCTGATCGGCCTGTGTACCTGCGCGAGCAGGAGCGTGAAGAGTTGTACATCCGTACCGGCAACGGCTCAACATCGCTGAAGATGTCAGAAGCGCAATCCTATATCGCATCGCATTTTGAATCGAAATAATAATTCATAGCAACGATGAATATCACAAAAAGTATTGTTCTCGGTGTAGTATTGGTGAGCGTTATTATCGCAGGTGCCCTGTGGTCTCGCAGCCGTCCAGCTGAAATATCACAAGTGACCCCGACGCCGAGCGAAAGCCCAAGTCCTGTAGTATCGCAAGCGCCCGTGGCATCAGCGTCAGAATCTTACAAAAACAACATGCACGAAATCACTATCACAACGAACTTCGGAGATATCACCTTCCAGACCTATGACGCTGACGCGCCAAAGACAGTTGCAAATTTTGTCACCTTAGCCAACAAGGGATTTTATGCCAACGTCGTGTTCCATCGTGTTATTGAAGGTTTCATGATTCAGGGAGGAGATCCAACGGGTACCGGCATGGGAGGGCCTGGGTACAAATTTGATGATGAATTAACTCCGGGTACTGAATCCGCTAAGCGCGGATATACGCGAGGAACGGTGGCAATGGCGAATGCGGGGCCAAACACGAACGGGAGCCAGTTCTTTATCATGCACAAGGATTATCCATTGCCACACAACTACACTATTTTTGGCCATGTGATTGCGGGGCAAGACGTCGTCGACAAGATTGCGACAACGCCACGTGATGGAAGCGATCGCCCACTCAAGCCGGTGATTATGCAGAAGGTGGTCGTGAAGGATCTTTCACAATAGCGAAAGGGGGTTCGTGTGAAGCGAGTGCTTTTACTCACGATGTGTGTGGTGAGCATGATACACGTTGATGTTGGAGCTGCGCATCATGCTGGCACGACGTGGTCGCCTGAAAGTGCAGGCGAGTGGCGTGATTTTTGGTGGGGTCTTTCAGATTCGATTCGATCTCGATATACCGAAGATCCGTCGCAGCGATTGCGCGGAGCGTATGAGCGTATTGTTCTACGTGCTCGCGCGTTCGGATTTGTATTTCGAACACCGAAACTCCTGCAGACGACGGCAGATTCGACCGCGCACATTCAGAGTCCAGAGGATGTGTACTACGGTGGATATTTCTTCGACGACAATCTCATCGTCATTGACCGTCCGTTGTCGTCGCCGATGACGGAGCAAGAGCTTGAGGTCCTGCTGGCGCACGAACTGGGGCATTGCATCGATTTGCAATCCAAGCGCAGTGGGCATCGTGCATTTGAAGACACGGGTGCCTACAAAGAGCAGCAGTTTGCCGATTACATTGCAATGCTACTCGTCGACATCGATGCTGTAGCGAGATTTAATAAAGCATACGTCTACATCAAGGTATCGCAGACAGCGACCCCACACGAGGGGTCGTTTTCTTTTTCTGTCATGTGGGTATGATGTGGCATGGATGCATTTACACGCGACGAGGTAAGGATTCTCAAGAAGCTTACGACGCCACAAAAGATTCAAGATTTCCTGGAGACGCTACCCTATAGTTTTGATGATGGCAACGATATGTTGCGTTCGCCACGTCGCGTACTTCGCGAGCGTACTGCCCACTGCATTGAGGGGGCATTGGTTGCAGCTGCGGCGTTGCATGTGCAGGGGAAGACACCCTATCTTTTGGATCTTCGCTCTGCGCCAGATGATTTGGATCACGTCGTGACCCTGTTTCGTGTTGGTTCGCTGTGGGGCGCGATCTCCAAAACAAATCATGCGGTGCTTCGGTATCGCGAGCCCGTGTATCGCTCAATGCGTGAGCTCGCGATGTCCTATTTTCATGAATACTTCCTCGATAGCGGGCGCAAAACGATGATTGATTATTCGGATCCCTTTCCCGTGGTGAAACGATGCGGGATCGACTGGCTCACCAGCGAAGATGATGTCTGGTACGTTGCAGAGAGACTCGATGAGAGCAGGCACCGCGCTGTGGCACCCTTGAACATACGGCGATTGTTTCGTCGAGCTGATCCTGTTGAGATAGCCGCGGGGAAGCTGGTGACGCATCAAAAACCCGTAAAATAGTTTATCAACAGCGACAAACTCGAAGTCCACTATATGATGAGCGTATGAGTGTGTTTTCTTCTCATCCGCAACCGTCATATCGAAATGCGTTTGGAGCGCTCTTGATTCTTGGGGTGCTCGTTTCGGGGACCATTTATTTTGGGGGAGTTATTCGCGTTCCGCTTACGGCGTCTCAATTGCAAGCTGTGCAGTCTAGTAGTGCAAATCCGGTTGTCGCTACCGAGACGGTATTTCCGGAGCCAACCGATTTCGATGAAGAGGGCATTGTGAAGGCGTCGCTTGCGGGTGGACAGGGGATCGCAATCGAGCTCAGTGGCGCGAAGGGATATATTCAGGCATACACCGCGGACGGTTCCCAGGTTTCCGTTACCGAGGGGCCTGTTCACGTACGTGGGAAGATGACCGAAATTAGTTGTGCCTACGTAAACACACTTTTTAATGGGCAATGCACGCCCACGGTGATTATCGACTCGCTCGAGGCGCTCCCTATTCGACTCGTGCAGTAGGTGCTACACTCTCGCCCATGATTAACTACGATCAATTTTCTGCAGTTGAAATGCGCGCTGCAACAGTGGTGAGCGCTGAGCGAGTTGAGGGAAGTGAGAAATTACTAAAACTTCAGCTCGACCTTGGTGAGCTTGGGCCACGCCAGATTATTGGCGGCATCGGAAAGGCCTATACTCCTGAAGAGCTGGTGGGAAGTCAGATTATTATCGTTGCAAATCTCGAGCCTCGTAGCCTCATGGGGCATGAGTCCAACGGCATGCTCCTGGCATCTCGTGACGAGTCGGACGTTCCGGTGCTCTTGCGACCTCAACGACCCGTTCCTGCAGGCAGCAAGATCAACTAACGGCTAACATCGCCGTTTTAGCCGTTCAGGCGAGCTGACAGATCAGCAAGAAGCACATCTTCTTGCGTGCGGGCGCGCATGTCTTTGAGTTGTGCGACACCACGGGCTTGTTCATTGGTCCCAACGAGGATGACGAAGGGGAATTCGCCTTTGACAGCCCATGCGAGCTGACCCTTGAGGCTTTCGTCATGACCGAGATACAACGATGTGCTGATGCCAGATGTGCGGAGGCTCGCCACGATGCCCAGCACCGTCGTTTGTGAGGCAGTATCGAAATTAAGCACCGCCACGCGTGCGGGCGCGTTGCTGCGCTTGAGGAGCTGCATTTCGTCGAGTGCGGCAATCAGTCGATCAATACCTACCGACAGCCCAACACCCGAAAGCTGCAGGGGTGAGAACCGCGAGACGAGGTCGTCGTATCTGCCACCGGAACACACCGAGCCGTACTGGGGCATCCCCGTGAGTGTCGTTTCAAAAACGGTGCCAGTGTAGTAGCCAAGACCGCGTGCCACTGAAAGATCGATGTACCATGCAGTTCGGGGTACATTGAGGGCATCGAGGTTTGCGATGAGCTCTCGAAGCTCTCCGATTCCTTTTTCTGAGAGCGTCCCAAATTTCAGGAGGGCAGATGCATTGTTGAGGAGTTCTTCTGGTGTTGCTCCCTGAAGCTGAACAAATTCTTGAATGGCATCAATCTGACGCGCATCAAGGCCGATGCTATCGGATAGTTCAGTTGCGATCGCCTCCCACGGCAGCTTATCGAGCTTGTCGATGATGCGCAGTACATCGGGCGTGCGAGTGGTATCAAATTCAAGAAATTCTGCTAATCCACTCAATATCTTGCGGTTGGAGATTCGAATGCGAACGTGTGAAGCTAGGCCGAGCTCGGAAAACACAGAATAGACCATCGAGATGATCTGTGCATCGGCGATCATAGAGGTGGAGCCTACAATGTCAGCATCGCATTGAACAAACTCGCGATAGCGTCCTGCTTGGGCATGTTCTCCTCGCCAGACTTTACCAATGTGATAGCGCATGAACGGAAACTGCAAGTCTTCGGCGTGCGCGGCGATGTAGCGTGCCAGGGGAACGGTGAGGTCAAATCGGAGCGCGAGTGGCTCGTCGGTATCGGTGATACGGGCGCGGTAGATGTTTTTGGTGAAGGATTCGTCGCCGCCGGTGAGGACTTCGGGGCGTTCCAGGGCTGGAGTGTCGATAGGCGCAAAGCCTGCGCGCTGAAATACGGCGGCAATGGTATCCATCATCCCTTGGCGCATCGCAGTGTCACCGGGAAGTGAATCTCGAAAACCAGACGCTGGCTGTGGATTGATGCGATCGCTCATAGTATTCGTAGTCTACGTCATTGTGCGAATTCTGTCATTCCACAATTGTAATGGGGTTTCAGAATTCACTATGGTATGCTGGATTGCATCATATGCAGTACAACAAAAATCGCCAGCTCACCATCATTGTACTGACCGTTTTTTTGGATCTCATTGGTTTGAGTTTGGTGATACCCGTCGCTGCTCCGCTCTTTTTGGGCTCCAACACCGCGCTATTTGCCGAGTCGGTTTCATTGCAGTATCGGACATTGATTCTTGGTCTGCTCCTTGGGACGGGTCCCGTGGTGCAGTTTTTCCTTGCGCCGCTCTTGGGTGCGTATGCTGATCGTGCGGGCAGAAAACCAGTCCTTATTGTTTCGGTGCTCGGTAATGCGTTGAGCCACGCACTGTTTGGTGTCGGTATTCTCACCCAGCAGATGTGGCTTCTCTTTGTGAGTCGCATGCTCACGGGTATTGGCTCGGCGAATATTTCCGCTGCCAATTCAGCAGTTGCCGACATTTCAGACGGCGATGACAAGGTGCGCAATTTTGGCCTCGTGGGTATGGGGCTTGGCTTGGGTTTCATTTTCGGCCCTTATCTTGGAGGATTGCTCTCGAATACTGCTCGTGTTCCGTGGTTTAATTTGGCGACACCGCTGTGGGCGGCTGCTATCGTATCGGTAATCAATGCACTGGGAATATGGTGGCTCTTTAGTGAGACACTTCGAAAGCCACTTCGGTCTCCCATGACGGCATGGACGGGTCTTCGAAATCTGAGTCGCGCATTTAGCGTGCCACGTATGCGTTCGATTTATCTTGTCAGTCTCTGTATGGGATTCGGCTATAACTTTTTTATTCAATTCTTTTCGGTGTTCCTGGTGGCGCGATTTGAATTCACCACGTCGCAGATTGGCGCGCTGTTTGCATACTTTGGTATTTGGACCGCATTTACGCAGGGAATTCTCGCTCGCTATGTTTCTCGAGTTGCGTCTCCACGTGCCGTGGTTCGATTTGCGCCGTTGGGGGCGGTCGTGGTTCTTATCATCCTGGCACGTGTCACCCAAGTGCAGACGGTGTATTTGCTCTTGCCCTTAGTGGCGATGTTTTACGGCGTCAACGGTCCCAATATCACCTCGATCATTTCCGATCTTGCCGATCAGCAATCGCAAGGGGAAGCGTTGGGTATCGATCGCGCGATGTCGGCATTGAGTTTTGGTTTACCGCCGATACTTTCAGGTTGGGCGGTCGGCATTAGTGTTTCGATGCCAATGATTTTTGCAGCATTCTTCATATTCGTTGCGTGGTATGTCTTTGTGTTCTACGTGCCAAAATCGAGCGATTCTCTGTACCACGAAGTTTCCTAATCGGATCTCATGCCCTCTCCCCTCGAGAATCCCTTCCGCCCTCCCATCCCCACAGTCGTGGATTATGAGAAGGAAGCACATGCTATCGGACTCCTGCTTGGTCCCAAAGCAGAAGCCGCCTATCGCAAGCGTCATGCCCATGATCTTTCTGATCCCTCTGCATCTGTATCTTCTGGCCTGACTGCAGAAGAGCAAGCGCAGATGAATGAGAAGCCGGAGTCGCAACTTGCCCGCGAGCGCATTAGGATAGCGTGGGGGAAATTCTTTGCGGATGCTGAGCTCAAAAACGCCGACGAGCTCCTCGGCTCTATGGAGATACACGACGATGGATCGGTGTCGCTGACGCTGACGGGGGAGACGGGGAATATGTTGCTTACTCACTATACGAAAACCCCTCCGATCTTTCCGACCAAGATTCGAGAGCTCACCAGCAGCCTCGACCTGAGTCGCCTGGAATCTGCCAAGCACCTGGTCTTGCCCTCCACCATCAACGGCAACCTCTACCTCAATAGCCTGGAATCTGCCAAGCACCTGGTCTTGCCCTCCACCATCAACGGCGACGTCTACCTCAGTGGCCTGAAATCCGCCGAGCACCTGGTCCTGTCCTCCACCATCAACGGACACCTCAGTCTCTATGGCCTGAAATCCGCCGAGCACCTCGTCTTGCCCTCCACTCTCACCGGCAACATCGACCTCGGTGGCCTGAAATCCGCCGAGCACCTGGTCCTGTCCTCCACCATTAAGGGCGACCTCTTCCTCTACGACCTGGAATCCGCCAAGCACCTGGTCTTGCCTGCGCATGTGGATGGCGAGATATATCTCAACAAACTCTTCCCAGTAGATCTGGCTGCTGTGAAAGCTGCCCGTCCTGATCTGGTATCTCAGATTCGTACATCATTCTAACCCCCCCCATGCCCTCTCCCCTCGAGAATCCCTTCCGCCCTCCCATCCCCACAGTCGTGGATTATGAGAAGGAAGCACATGCTATCGGACTCCTGCTTGGTCCCAAAGCAGAAGCCGCCTATCGCAAGCGTCATGCCCATGATCTTTCTGATCCCTCTGCATCTGTATCTTCTGGCCTGACTGCAGAAGAGCAAGCGCAGATGAATGAGAAGTCTGAGTCACAGCTTGCTTATGAGCGGAAGAAAGAACAGATCAGAGCAGAATGGGGGAAGTTCTTTGCAGACGCTAAGCTCGAAAACGCAGACGAGCTTCTCGACTCTATGGAGATACATCCAGATGGATCAGTGTCTCTGACGGGGAAGATGTATCTCGATAAATATAAAGAAAAGCCCCCAATCTTTCCGACAAGGATTCGAGAGCTTACCGGCATCCTCGACCTCGGCAGCCTCACCTCCGCTAAAGACCTCATCTTCCCCATAACGCTTACTGGCGAGCTCGACCTCGGCAGCCTCACCTCCGCTAAAGACCTCATCTTCCCCATAACGCTTACTGGGAATCTCAACCTCGGCAGCCTCACCTCCGCTAAAGACCTCATCTTCCCCATAACGCTTACTGGTGATCTCTATCTCAACGCACTCACCTCCACCAAAGATCTCGTCCTGCCCGCAACGCTTAACGGCGAGCTCGTCCTCAACGGCCTCATATCCGCCGAGCATCTTGTGCTACCAAAGTCAGTTGGTCGTAAGATATATTTTTGGTCAAAGTATCTTCCCCAGTCCGAATTCAATAAAATCCGCGCGTCCCGTCCTGATTTAGCTGATAAGATGATTTATAATAATTAACCCCCCCCATGCCCTCTCCCCTCGAGAATCCCTTCCGCCCTCCCATCCCCACAGTCGTGGATTATGAGAAGGAAGCACATGCTATCGGACTCCTGCTTGGTCCCAAAGCAGAAGCCGCCTATCGCAAACGTCATGCCCATGATCTTTCTGATCCCTCTGTATCTGTATCCGTTGGCCTGACTGCAGAAGAGCAAGCGCAGATGAATGAGAAGCCGGAGTCACAACTTGCTTCTGAGCGGAAGAAAGAGCAGATCAGGGCAGCGTGGGGGATGTTCTTTGCGGATGCAGGTCTTGAAAACGCAGAAGCGCTTCTCGATTCCATGGAGATACACGATGATGGATCGGTATCGCTGACGGGGGAGATGACTCTCGGAAGATTTACGACACAAGCGCCTTTATTTCCGACGAGGATCCGCGTTCTTGAGGGAAATTGCTACTTGGCATATCTCGAGTCTGCACGAGGTCTTCGGTTACCTGATATTATCGAAGGCGATCTTGGCTTAAATGGTCTCGAGTCTGCTGAGGGCTTAGTACTGCCAAAAAAAGTGCGCTCACTCGGGCTTCCTCTGCTGGGATCAGCTGAGCATCTCGAATTACCTGAAATTACTGGTAGCTTGTTTCTTTCTGGTTTAACGTCGGCACGGTTTTTACGATTGCCAAAGAGAATCGATGGAGACCTTGGTCTTCGCGGCCTCATCTCTGCCGAGCATCTTGTCATGCCCGAGGTTATTTTGGGGGATCTTCGACTCGAAGGCCTCACTTCCGCTGAGCACCTCGTCTTACCGAAAAGGATCGGTAGAAAGATATATTTTAAGAAGTTACCCATGCAAGATGTCGCGAAGCTTCAGGAAGAACGTCCTGATCTTGCGGGGAAAATAGCTTTGATGTGATTTACGAATGTAGTGCTGGTGATATACTACAACCACTATGGTCATACCTCTTTTTGGAGTCATTGCGGTCCTGCTAGTATGGGCGGTGGCGGCGTGGGTATTTGTGAAGATTGTGCGAAGGCGAGAGGAATCATCATTGACCGCAAGTGCTGGTGCTGATGATGTCGCGGCAACGTTGAGCGCTGCTCGCAGTGCGTCTCGTCCCGTGGTCGCTCAGCTGACCTCGTTTGAGAGCGGTGCTGGATCGAGAGACCAGAAGCAAGCGACAGAACAGAAGTCTGTGAAGGCTCCATTTGGTGTGCCCGAGCCGGAGTACAACGGCGAGCCGATGGCTGAAGCTTTTGGGCGTGGATTTTCGCAGGATGTGTTTGGTACTAGCAAGATTGCTACCGAGGAGGTTCCTTTTCAGTCGCTGTCAAGGATGGATCAGGTTGCTCAGCTACAGCAAGTACGGTCGTTGGTCGCGGAATTACGCGACCTACGTCGCGAGCGCGTGTCCAGTGACCACGTAGAAGAGGTTCCCGATGCAGATCATGAGGTGTTCTTCATTAATGGAATCCCCATGAGTGCTCCGTTGGATGATGTGGAGTTGATGAGTGCTGAAAATGCCGACGAAGTGAAATCTCGATTGCAGATTCGCGAGCAGGAGATTCTTCAGCGCCTGGAGACTATTGGGCGAAGACCAGGAATTCGCGAGGCGTATGCGGAGACGATTCCCGAATTGTATGAATCGCTCCATGTGATCGGTAGACTTGAGAAGCTACATCTACGGAAAACCGCCTTGCAACGATCGATTGATGCAAAACTTCGGTCAGGAAAATTTTCGAAAGCGGGCTATGCGGTTGCTAGTTCTGCTGAAGAGATACGAATTTTGCGTGAAAAAATTCGCAGTATCGATGAATTGATGTCACGGGTGCGAAGTGAGTCACCGAAGATCGTGGAGCTGGAGCGTATCATGGAGGTGCGCGCATACGCACAGCAGTATCAGAGCGGTATGATGATTGAGGTGCCCACCGTCGCGGCGATGAAGGAGGATGTACTGGATAACATGCGCAGTCGTCGTCACTTCTTGCTCGCGGGTCACTTGGGAAGCGGAAAGACGGAGATTGCTCGGCAAGCACTTCGTCAGTTTATGATAGAGATGGGGATTGGCTATGACACCCGCGCGCTCAAGGCGGCAGTCGAGACGGGCAACGAAGGGGAGCGCGCTCGTATCATGCAAGATATTCAGCCGCTCATTTATTCGGCAAATGAAGACTCAAGCGTCTATGACCTGATTGGTCTTTGGAAGCTGGAGGCGCGACCATCGCCTACGCCGGAAGTTGCCGCACAGGAAGCGCATGAGATGGTTGATGCATTCAAGAAGCGAGGGATCGAGTTGCCACTCGACGAGGCCGTCAAAATCCGCATGGGACAGGCGAATCTGGTGGAGACGGTGTTTCGGCACACTGCTCTCGGACAGGCAGTTGCTGATGGGCGACCGATTATCATCGATGAGATGAACATGATGCGCAACGAAACCCGCGGTGCGCTCAACAATATTCTCACGGCGCGGGTGGGTCAGGAGGTTGCACTCCCTGGCAATGGCGGCAATCGGTACACCATCAAGCCCGGATTCGTGGTGGTGGGCACATTGAATCTTGGCGCCCAATATGGCGGTACGAAAGAAATCAACGCAGCGCAGCTGAGTCGCTGGGTGGGTCGTGAAATGGATTATCCGGAAGTCGCCGAGACATTTGATCTTATTTTAGCGGCACTTCTTCGTGGCGATCGCGCATCACTTCCACCTGAATTTCCACCTGAAGAATATGCGCGATTGGCGAAGCTCGCCATTGTAACGCGAGAAGTGCAGGATCTGTTTTCTGGCACGTCTGCGGGTGCGCTGTATATGGCGCGGTCAGAGGGCGTGGATGCATCGGCAGCGCAGCTTAAGAAGTCCGTTATTTCACCTCGTGATTTGTTGCGCAATATTATTGAGCCCTGGCGTGATTCGGCATTTGCTACTTCACTGGATGATATTATCGCATCAAATATTCTTGCTCGTGCTCGACTCGCCGAAGGGAAGGAGCAAAAAATACTTACGGAGATATTTATCCGACGTGGATTCTTTGCGGGTTGGGATGAGGCGCGATTCCGTGCAGCCGGCGTTGCATCGGTATCGCAGCGAGAGCTTGATGCGTTACAGGTGGCGCTCGATGATTTCAAAAAGAATGATACGTGGGCGGCTACATCGTCAGACGTCGAACAGCGAGCTGATGCTATTCGAGGCACAATGATGATTGGTAATCGCGCGCTGAACTCTTCGTATTAGTCATGTCATCTCCCCTCGAGAATCCCTTCCGCCCTCCCATCCCCACAGTCGTGGATTATGAGAAGGAAGCACATGCTATCGGACTCCTGCTTGGTCCCAAAGCAGAAGCCGCCTATCGCAAACGTCATGCCCATGATCTTTCTGATCCCTCTGCATCTGCATCTTCTGGCCTGACTGCAGAAGAGCAAGCGCAGATGAATGAGGAGCCGAAAGAAACCCGCAAGTCACCTGAGCGCATTAGGTTAGCGTGGGGGGAGTTCTTGGAGGGGACGGAGCTTGCAAATAGAAAAGAGCTTCTGGATTCCCTCGTTATTCACGATGACGGGTCTGTGTCGCTGAAGGGGTTCATGGTATTTGATTATTTTCGCTTTGAGCCTCCTTCGTTCCCTACGTCGATTCGGAGGCTGGATGAAGAGTTCATTCTGAATGGTCTCGAGTCGGCCGAAAATCTTATCCTCCCCATCGAGATCGGGGGAGAGCTTTCTCTCAGATCCCTCACCTCCGCCGAGCATCTTGTGCTGCCAAGGTCAGTTGGCGGCACGATAGTTTTTGACAAGGAGAATCTTCCCCAGTCCGAATTCGATAAGATTCGCGCCTCCCGCCCTGATTTAGCAGACAAGATGAAATTAGCATAACCCCTCATGCCTCAAGAAACTATTCGTCGAGAAGAAAGCGACGACACGATACCTCCAGTTCCCGGGAGCGATGAGCGCGTGCCATTACCGAAGGATGTAGAGCGACAGAATGCCCGTCGCGGTTTTGAAGCATTTCGTGAGCGATTCGGGCAAACGCTTTCTGCTTATTTTGGTACTGCCGGCATTGAGTTTACCTTTGAGCCGGGAGGATGGTACATCGATTTGGAGAAGCTTCGAGTCAATGCCGATCCACAATTTTTTATGGATCGTGGCTACTCGGAATCAGAAGCCCTCTTTGCCAGCTTTCACGAGGCGGAGCATTTCTTAGATATGACACGCGATCAGGCTGCGTATGATCGACTCTTTGATCGTTTCCAGGGGAGTGAAGATGTCGCATATGGCAAAGCGCTCTCTCGGCTCTACAATTGTCTGGATGATATCTTAGTGAATCGATCCGTGATGTCGCGCTGGGCAAGTGGAGTATCTGCGCGCGATGCTCTGTATCCAAAATTGTTTCCGAGCGCGGTTTTGAATCGACATCCCGGCACCGGAGAGGCACAACCACGTCATCGGCAGTTTATGTATGCACTGTTGCGACGTGCGATGATGCCACACGAGGAGGTGGACATTGATCCTGAAGTTCAGGAGGCGATCGCACGAGCGGTTGGGCGTGGTCCCAATGCGCCGTCGTTGACGACGTTGATTACCGAAGTCGATGCGCTCGGTCGCGGGACGCTGACGCCCCAGCAACGATTTACCCTCATTGAAAAAAGGATTGAACCGGTGTTCAAGGCGCTCTTTGATGCGGATATGCAAGAAAAAAAGGGCGGCGATCCTACGCCAGGAGGTCCCCCATCCGATGACTTTGGTGACGATCCGTTTGAAGGCGGAATACCCGATCCCATTGATCAAGCGACGCTCCAGAAGGGCCTGAAGAAACTCCGAGAAAAACAAAAAGCAAAAAAGTTTGAAGAGGTGATGGGCGTGTCGCAGGAGGATTTTAAGACGTACCAGCGCGATTACGAAAAGATCAAGCCATACATCGCTTCGTTGGCGGCGGTCTTTGATCGGGTCATCTCCCGAAGAATTCATGTCCGTCGAGTATTGCGAAAGCCGGCAAAGGAAGGGGTTATGGTGGACCCGAAGCGAGTAGCCCCGGCGATTGGAGCGCTGCGTGCTGGCGGAGGAGAGCAAGAGGTGATGGTGCAATTTGAGCAGGAGCGATCGCTCGAGAACCGGCCGACGGAATTTGAGTTTTCGTTGGTGTGTGATGGATCGGGCTCGATGAGTATGAGTTCCGAGAAAAAGTTAATGCAGCGTAGGCTCGCTGTGTTAATCATGGAGGCGTTGGCACTTTTCCGAGCAAAAATCACCGACGCTCGTGGTGAAGGGGAGGATATACGCCTTGATGTAAGATCGAGTGCTCGTGTGTTTTCAGACTCGTGCGAAGTCATCAAGCCGCTATCGGACTCGTTGACGCATGTAGAGCGCGTGCAACTCCATAAAAAACTCGGTCAACTACCGGGAAACGGCAATCAAGAAGAAGTGTTCTTTGATGACATTGAGAAGCGTGAAATGCAGCCTGCGACATTGGCAAAGCTGACGCGCGGTGATCTCAAGAAAATCGTGTTAGTGCTGACCGATGGAGAGTCATCCGCAGAAACTATTAAGGCGCGCATCCGTGCATTGGACGCCAAGACATCTACTGCGGAAGCGTCTGATCCCTTTGTTATCGCAGGTATTGGTTTTGCGGGAGGGGAGAGTGCTGTCGCGACGTATGCTCCTCATGGGTATTACGCCGATACCTTTGATCAGATTACCACTATCTTCACGACCTTTATGCAGGAAATATTAGACCAACTCTAACTCCCCCCCCATGCCCTCCCATCTCGAGAATCCCTTCCGCCCTCCCATCCCCGCAGTCGTGGATCATGAGAAGGAAGCACATGCTATCGGACTCCTGCTTGGTCCCAAAGCAGAAGCCGCC
>JAGOPO010000008.1 GCA_017992005.1 Minisyncoccota bacterium | reverse complement strand
GCAAATAAAAAAGGGGTCTCGCTCCTGCTCGGACTCATGAGCAGAAACGAAACCCCAGTGGATCGGTCGGTATAGGTATGGTCTAAAGCCACCTACTGGCCGTATTAGGGCACGCTCGCAGGCGCGAGGCCGCTCCGTGGATCACCGTACCACGCGTAGCGGTCCCCCGACTTACTGCACCCGATCGCGATCCGCAGATACCATAGCACACTCTTGGGTAATCACAAGAGCAGCGGCTAAAGCGTCGCCGTAGCCGTTGCAGGTGGCGGGAGGAGTGCTCCGACTACCTCAAATCGATGATGGGAGTATTTTCACCGAGCATGGTTGTAGGGAGGACTCCGTTCCACGCCTTAATCCACTGGAGCTTCACGTAGTCAGCTCCGCCCTGTGATTGGATAGCGGAAGCCTGAATTCTGATGGCTTGGGCCTCACCCTGGGCCTGAGCAACACGCTGGTCGGCCTCGAACTGGACCTGTGCGAGCTTGTTCTTGGCGGCGAGTGCATCCTGCTCTGCGACAACTTTGGCCTCAATAGCCTTCGTGAACGATGGCGAGAAGGTGAAATTCACAATACTCACACGCTCGGACACAGCGCCCTTGGAGGCCATGGTTTCTGAAAGAAGATGGCCGATGTTGGCGGCGAACTCATCACGCTTCTTAATGAGCTCTTCGGCGGTGTACTTTGCGCTGGTTGCCTTTACCGCATCGCGTACCATTGGCGCAATCACCGAGCGGGTGTAGTTCTCAAGACCCTTGTATTGAAACTGCACATCGCGGACGGCGTTCGGGTTCACGCGCCAGTTTACCACCACCTCAATCTCTACGTCCTGCAAATCGCTTGAAGCCGCAGGAAGCTTGTCGTTGTCAGTCTGGGTCTGAATCGATACCTTGTGAATCTTTGAGATGAGCGGGAGCTTGAAGTGAAAGCCCGAACCAAGAGAACCATCGGCTGCCTTACCAAGCGTCACGCGGACTCCTTGCTCATTGGGTCCAATGATTGTCCATGAGCCGAATACCAGTACCAGCACCGCCACGGTCATGGCCCCGAAACGGACGCCTCGCTTGATGCTGGCCCCCACTGCTTGCAGCACATTATTTGTATCGTATGACATAGAATATAGGTATTAATACGTGTCGGAGCATCGTACCCTCCTCGCTCCGTGAGCGCAACTACAAAGGATGCCCTGCTCAATATTGCTTTTTCCATTATCTGTGGTATTGTACTATTTCGTTTCCAACGCAGGAGGAGTCACATGGATAGCAAGGCCCTCGTCAAAGAGGCCGCGAAACGCGCCCTGAAGCAGGCGCAACAGCATCCGGTTACCATCGGATCACTGGTCGCTAGTCTCAACGATGAGTACATCTACGAGCTCGTGGCGGTCACTGATGGCGTTGCGAGCGTGGAGCGACTGGTCGCCAAAGGCCGAAAGCAAAGGACGGTTCGAAAACAGCTTCCTCACAACGAGCTCTTCAGTGTATCCGCAGCGATACTATTCGCAATACAGATTGGTCAGGAGTAGCTCAGCGAGGCGATCCCACCCACCCGAAAAGGGTGGGTTTTTCTTTCTTGAAAATCGCAATTTGGGTAAAAAAAGAGGGGCCCCGCTTCTGCACAGTCAGTCAGAAGCGAAACCCCAATGAGTTCAGTGACGGATATCTGTCTAGCGCTTTGCGGGCGCTAGACTGCCCACGCGGGGGTTACCCAGAGACGTGTTAGGTCTCACGTAGACGTGGGCGCGAGGCCGGGCCTGCAAGCCACCGGTCCCCCGACTTTGCGTGCGACATGCGCGCCGCCACCTCACTCAAAAGTATTATAGCACAATCCGTTTTTTATGCAATACCTTGCTACTTCTCTCATTTTGTGGTACTATAAATGCAGCACTTCTCAATCAAGGCTGAAAGGAGCACTCATGAGCAATATGAGCGTGAACGTCGTCTCGGGTGATATCACCCGCGTAGAGGCCGATGGCCTCATCACCACCATCAATTCCAGTGGACAGTGGCATAGCGAGATAGACCACGCCATACAGAAGCTCGTCCGCCGGCACATGCACGGACAGGCGTTCGCGAAGTCACCGCTCACCGACGGACAGACGGTCGTCGCGTACGGGTACGGCCATAGCGGTAATCGTGCTTTCAAGCATGTCGTGTTCGCCATCGATGACAACGTACGACCGCTTGTCGATGTCGTCGTCGGGGGCCTCATGACTGCTAACAACGTCGGCCTCGCCTCCGT
This sequence comes from Minisyncoccota bacterium, assembly GCA_017992005.1. Taxonomy (GTDB): domain Bacteria; phylum Patescibacteriota; class Minisyncoccia; order 2-02-FULL-40-12; family GWA2-44-9; genus JAGOPO01. Next base: position 26,801 of record JAGOPO010000008.1, on the reverse strand, counting down.
TACACTTCCTTTGATCCACATGGGAGCTCGCGCCGGCGGCATCGTTGAAAAGTCGGGGCTTGAAATCGTCGCCGCCATGGATGCCGCGATCAAGAAGTTTCAGGCGAGCAATCCGAAGTTCGTCAGGGAGATCACCCTCGTGGTCAACAACGACGAATCGCTCGTCCGCCTCGCGCGAGCCATCCTGCATCAGTAACCGCAGCGGTCGTCGTCACCACCGCCAAGCCCACCCGATGAGGGTGGGCTTTTTTGGACGACTACTTGAACGCATTAGACCTGCGCAGCCGACTCCACCCCTCCCCCAAATAATTCCGACCACGTTTCCGATGATGAGGATGAGATGAGTGAGTGTCATGCTCCAAAGCTATACGCTCAACGCACAGTGGCGCAATCACTTATGTGATACATCTTTGATGTTTGACTCCCAGAGGCGAAGATGCCCATCGATTTTGCGCACCAACCAGGACCCCGTAAACGACTTATAGGTAAAGACGCCGTTTTCAAAATCAGTAGAACTTAGCCATACCTTCACTCTCATCGGGTAGCGTTTTTCAACTTCTATACGCCCGACGGTGGTATCCAGTTCATATTCAAATCCTTTCACCCACGAGTCGTATTCGACGTCACCAATAAAGTTCTCGGAGAGTAAGCGATATGCCTCGGGGAAGTTTCGGATCTTGAGGTAATTATAATATGCGCGAACAAGCTGCTCTGGACTCTCATCCGGATTAAATTCGATTTTCGTAATATCGGAACGATAATCACTCGGTCGCGACCAGACATCAGATATGAATTTTTTTGCCGTGACCTTATCCAATGCAAGGCTAAGCGCATCTCGACTCCCTAGGTCATTTACGCCAATGACGTTCCCGCAAAGATCAATAACGGGGCCACCGCTCATGCCCGCAATCGTGCCTCCGGCAAGCTGTATGTAATATACGGGGAAGAGCCCAGAGCTGTTCACACGATCACCCGAGACGGTCGTATCGTTCACCGTGACCGCACCGTCAAGCTGTCCTCCCCATGGGAAACCCATCGTCAACACCTGCTCGCCGACGGGAACGGATTCCCCTTCTGCCCACCTCAGCGGCGGAATATCTTTATCAATCGATATAACCGCCAAATCTCGGAAGGGATCGGTTGCGAAGACGCTGCCAATATCAAATGTACCATCCGAATACACGATCTTCGGACTCGGCTCATCGGCAATAACATGATGGTTCGTGAGTACACGCCCCTTCTCGAATACAAATCCGGACCCCTCGCCTTCCCCGCCGATAATGCGGACAACCGAGGGCGTTACATCCTTGATCGCCTGATACCGGTTACAGCGCATTTTTACCGGACCCCCCAAAGCGGTTTCAATCGCCGCGAAACGAGTGTCGATTTTGTGCCACACGAACCACATGCCGGCCACAGGCACCGCAATAACGTACAGGAGTATCATCGTCGGTCGCCGCAGAAACCAGACCAGCCATATCATTGAAAAAATGAACAGTCGCCCGAATGTGCGAAACGGCCACAACATCAAAGATCGGATGGACTCCGACCGAAGACCCCAGTCATCGCCCCAATCAGTCGGTCGGACGTCCGATGTTGTCGTCGGGCGTACTTGTGGTTTTAGGAGCCATGTGGCCACAAACAGAATAAGAAGGTACGCATATCTGGCAATACCGATGAGTAGGAGTGTGAGGATTACAAACCCTAACAAGTCGTACCGAGTAAATATGTCCTCCGGAAGAATGATGAGTACGGCGATTGAACCAAAAAAGGATACATCAATCCAGCGGCCAGGTGAGCGCGTATTAAAACCCAGTTTCATGTCAGAACTATACGCTCGCTTTCACGAAGCGCAAATAACTACCAGCGAGGGGCGTCGATATCCGAATCGGGAGCGGCGAGATCAATCCTGGGCAGATGTCCGCAACAAGGCAAGCACTCGCCAGATTTCTACCATGGCCAGCGTGTCGAGATGACAATACTCTTTGAGTGCCTTGGTCTTCACGCCAGCCTCTTGCTTTGAATATTCTCCCGTGACGATGCGATTCCATGTATCAGAAGCCGCGCCACCTTCTTGAATGTGTAAATGCTTGTAGGACAGGTGCGGAACCAACGCGGGAAGCACATATTTGATTGATGCACTACCCCTGAACTCAGGGTGATCATAGATGGATGTCTTCCCATAAAATGGCACCATCAGGTCCACCACCCGCGCATTGACCTGGGCCATAAACGCCGCAACCGATGGGAGTCGCTCGCCAATTTGAGTATTAATACCCATTTCGAATTTCTGATTCCACACCACCACGCTCCCCGATTCGGGCAGGTGCTTTTGAAGCGCGGAAGCAAATGATGCATCGGGGCTCGTCGGGTCCGTGGTGATGAAATCGTAGTGCGATGCTTCGCCCGCTGGGCTCTCTATAACATGCAGTGAAAACTGAAACGGAATCTGCTGGTAGGGATGATACTCATCAAATCGGGGCAGTGCCGATGGGTACGTTTCATAATCGAGAAACGATAAAGGAAATTCAAGCGTCTCCAGAAAATCTGCGACTCCCTTTCTATCGATATGTTCTACATTCGTCTGAGCAGTTGTCACCTGTCGGCGTTGGATATCGGAGAGCTCAAAATAATCGGGCACATCTTTAATATCAAAAATCCCGCTCTCTACGAGTTCCGAGAGTTTGTTTTTATGAATGCGGGCGATTGAATGCACAGAATACTCCGGCAGGTCAGCATTCGAATACCATGCGGTCGTACAATGAGAATTGCGCCCCTTCACGATGCAATCGCAGTGGCCTTTCGGCTCCAGCTCCGATGCGAGGCGCTCATACGCGCCCTCCATCTGCTGACGAATGTCGGCACATATTCCTTGCACCTGTGCCGTCATATCTTCAATGAAAAACAACTTCTGCGGATCAAGCGCTCCCTTGCGAATGTACTCCTTACTCAACCGGACTAAATTGAGCGTTCCGACGGCTATACCCGCATCATCGAGAACATTCTTCTGGAACGCTATATCGATAAGATAGTCGTCGGTTTTTCTCCCTCCATCTTCCTCGGAAACCGTAGATGATTTCACCTCATAGAGATCATAGACACCTGTGACTGGATTCCACACGATAATATCAGCGACAAAGAGATAGTTGCCCGCAGAGAACACGGGCTGGTATATGACCGGCGTGCGCGATGCCATGAGGCGAGCAGCGCCATCGACATCATCTCGCGCCTCGATATGCACGCCACCTGGGAAAAGGTCGCGCGCCAGAACATCGATGACGTTACCCGTTTCAATGATATTCTTATCAAATGCTGACACCGGATTTTGCTTGTAGATTTCAGGCTTATGGATTTTCAGCCAGGCATTCTTGAGACAATCCAGCGCGATGATAAAATTGGTCTTTGATAGTTTCATGCAGACAATTCGGTGATTGCTATCCCAACATTAGTATCCGGAAAAGGATCACTATATAGAGATCATTGGTAAAAATTCTTCCGTGTCTTCGTTGTACTGCAGGAAATATAAATGAATATTTCGATGGTGCTTTTTGAGGGCGTGTAGTAGCGATTTAATCTGAGCTCTCTTCTTGCTTAAATTTTTCTCATTCTTGAGAGTATGGTTCGATGCGTCTTCTTTCGTTCGAACAATTTCAAAATGAACGACGTAGCCAAACTCGGGCGCATACCTCCCCGAGAACACAGACGCATCGTCGGTGAGCTCTTGCTTTGTAACATCCCACTCCCGATCGGTGTCACGATAATATTTAAATTTCAGCTCACAACCTATCATGACCGGTCTCCTATTATGATAGTCTCGATTTCCCCATGCTACTTTATCTTCCCTGGTAATAGAGGGCTCAGGATAAGACTCTGGGTATAGAATAGCTACATCCCACCTACCTCGCTCTCCTTTTCTAGAGCCGGCTGTTTGATATCGATAATACTCAGAGTGGACTAGATTTACTGCAAACTTCCCCTCCTCGCCGCGCGACTCTTTCGATCGCTTTGAAAAATCCGAAATATTGAATAAACGATTATACAATCGACACTTCATGTCAGCCTCATTAAGAACGACGCCGTATTCGAGATCTTTCTCGATAAAAGAATGCAGACACTGCTTAAACACCGCGTTAAGTTCGTCGTGGGTTTTCATTTGTGTAATTGAACGTTCGACTTGAATTTATAATTGCATTCTTTTAAGAGAAGAACACGCGCCTCACTATCCAAGTAGCCATTCCCAGAATAGAAAAAACCATGCCAAACATTCCAATTATCGAACCGTTTACGACCATAGCCTCTCCCGGAATAACGCGACCACCCTTTGTAGACGCAACAGCGAAAAGTCCCATTATAATACCGAGCATACAACCCGCTAGACCCCCAATCAAGATGCCCTTGAACAAGCCCCCTCCGAGCGCAAACGCCCAAATAATGCCGACTATAGACCCGATCGGTGTTGCGTACTTAACAGTAGTAATAATCATCAGTCAACTATACTCTCAGATGTTTCAAATGCAACGGCTAAGAGAGTGGTTTAGCCGTTGCGGTGGTAGCGAACGGAGTGGCCGGTGGTGCCGATTTGGGAGATGAGGCCGGAGGATTCGAGCTCGATACCCCCCTCCTCCGCCATCTACCAAATTCTTTTGCCTGCGTTGATGACCTCTCGAATCGTTGGATTTCTTCGCCCATGCCTCGCAGCAAGTGGCTCGGCTATGGCATAGGAAAGAGAATACAGCTCCTTAATGACATATGATGCATCCATCAGGGCGACGACGAGGACATCGAAGGGATGATTCGCTATCGTGCCGATACGGCCGATGTGGAGATTTTTGATTTTTCGAGTTGCCTTAATTTGATAAGTTTGACCCTTTTCATCTTCCGCGTCATATCCTGTATTGATTGAATCGGCTAATAATGACAAGCCTAATGCCTTGGCAACGAGCACTTCTGCTACCTCCCCCGTAATGCCAAGTTTCCGGCCCGTTAGCTGTTCGTAAGTAATAGCCACACGAATTGCATCGGCAACAGCCTCCATTATCAGAGGCGAGATCTTTACAGTCCCACTTTCACTTGCCTGTACAGCGAGCATCTTCATGCTCAAACTATACGCCCAGGGACATGAAACGCAAATTGAACGGCTAAGGGGACGCTTTAGCCGTTGCGGCGATAACGGACGGAGTGGCCGGTAGTGCCGATTTGGGAGATGCGGCCGGAGGATTCGAGTTCGGAGAGATAGTTGGTGACAGTCGCATCGGAGACGCCCAGCAAGCGCTGAACATCGTCATTGGCGATTTCGCTTTTGCCTCCGGCAAACAACCCCATAATCTTCGCTTTCGCCTCTTCTTTGCGTGCCCGAACCGCATCCGCGGCGCCATCTCGCCCACCACTCTTGGCGGCCATCACCCGTCCAATAATAATTCCGACAACGATTCCGATGATGAAGTAAGTGATAGTCATGGGATTATTTCGTACCAAGCTCGTCAAGGATTAGACCCTCAAATAGCTCGCCGGATCGTAACTTTTTTTTCCAGCTCACATAGTTTTCTGGTCGAAGCAAGGTAAATACATATCGTTGGTGGGCTATTTCCGATCGGACATCCACAGGAATATCGACAACATTGCTAGCAGCTAGCTTTGTATTGAGTCGCTTAACATAATCAGATGCAGCCCGCTCTTTGGCATCAGTAATCGGGTCGTGGTCCTCATCCGATTTTATCTCGACAATATGGATAATACTTTGCACGCCTGCATCGAGTAATCCGTTTAGGCTCGCTAAATGAGTATCTTGATTTGCGTGATCCAATACGGAGATATACTTTTGTAAATCAATTCGCATTAAGAAGTCTGGATTGAAACCCGCTCGTTTTCGATCTTTACCCTCGCGCCAGTATTCATAATCAATACTGTAGAATCCCTGATCTGGTGATTTTACCCATGCCGACAAATAGTCAGCCATTTCAATGAGCGCGAATACAAATTGGCGCTCCGGATCATACGAAGTAAATACAATACTCTGTGGAGATTTAAAACGGGCAGCTTGAACCACAAATGGAGATCGACCATCTCCCGCAATCATTGAATGCAGCCAATCGCTGTGTTGTTGAACAAAATCGACATCCAACAAGCCCGCTTGAGCATCAACTACATGGCTATCCGTTCGCTTTTCTTCAATATACGTTAGTAACGATAAATTCTGATCACTTAACTCATCGCGATACGACTCGGATATAAACGCGGAGATACCATCGTCGAGATCCGATACGCGAACCGATCTCGTATCCATTGTCGCCGTACTCACATCACAATTCAAATCGCCATCAATCCGCTCGAATACTCGACGTTGTCGAGCTGGCGGGAGCTGCTGATTGTAGAATAGATCAATTCGTTGACGATTTTCGAGGGTCAGCTGTGTGCCAAAGATGCCCTGTGCCTCCATCGCACCGACAATGGTTCCCCTGATATCATCAGCCTGAGGCAGCGTAAACGATGGCTCACCAAGCGGCATTTGGGGCTGCTCCCACTCTCTATTCCGAAAACGTGCATCTATGGAGTCTACGACAGAGTCTAACGAATAGAGCCTTCTGGGTATCTCGTATGTTCTTGTGTCATCGCGAAATACAATCTCAACTGTTTCATCTCCTTGAGCTTGCAGCTGAAGCAAGGTTGGAAGGGAAGCTTGCTCAGCGGTTTTAACATCTTCAGTCTTTGCGATGGGCAAATTCCGGAGAATGACGACTGGGAAGTGCAGTGCGCCACGACCACTTGCCGCATCCACCGGCAATGGGCCGGATGTAAGGTGCATCTCGGTATTAATAACATCACGCAACAAACTTTCTACGACAGGCCCGAAACGTTCGTGATTTGTAATCGTAACCGTCGGGGCGTTACCAAAGGAAAACAAATCAGTACGCAAAACTTTTCGCGGCAGTCGAAGTCCTCTACCTAATACCTGTGAAATGCGCAGCTTGGAATTGAATGCAACATCTTGCATTGGCACAATCTGAAACACATTATCGACGTCCCATCCCTCGGAAAGCTTAAAAACGGAAAAAACAAATTCCGCCGGTGTCCCCAGTTGTTCTATTGCCGCAAGTTGCTCCTTATATTCCGTCTCGTCATTATTCGAAATAACGAGAAGGACTTTCTTTTCCGCTTCCACGGGGCTGATCCCCGTGTGCTCCACAAGCGCCTGCTTAAACAATTCAGAATTTGAACGGGCATGTTGTTGACTCGCACTGATAAAAATCGTTATTGGCTTAACCCGCCGCAAACCATTTGAATCGGGGTAGGCAAACTTTACTCTATTTTCATTATGCCTTTCAATGACCACCTTAAATAAGGCCGCAGGAGAGAGCTGATTTCCACCTCCATCGGTCTGAACTGATTTGATAGGATTTGGCCGTTTTATTTGTCGCTCTTCAAGGGCGTCCATAATCGAGTAGTCGAATATGATATCGGCGAAATGCTCGTCAGCGTTATAGGGTGTACCGGTGAATCCGATGTGTCGCTTAATCGCGGAATTATCCTTAATGAACTTCATCCACAACCGCTCTTCGCTGCTCGTAGCATCAACATCATAATGATCTCCATGAAATTCAAGGTGAGAATACGCGTGGTGGATTTCATCGCCTAACACCAACACATCCTCGTTGGGATTCTCCTGGAAAGCGTCCCTAATCGCGCTCCGTCGTCCACCAAAAATAACGTTGATGTTTTCGATAACAATGGACTGCTCCTCAAAGACGTCATTATCAGTAAGCAATGAGATCGGCTTGTTTCGGAACTCAGCGGGTAAAGCCTCCTGAAGGTCCCGACGATTCATGAGCCATCTAAACTTATCACGAAGACCCTGCTCGATGATGGTAGAGGATGGCCCGAAGATAAGAACGCGCTTTGTTAGTCCCATCACCAGCGAGAGATACGCGACAGCAAAAAGCACGAACGACTTCCCCGTTCCGGTAGCCATATGTACAACACCGGAGAGGCGATCAGCTAATGGGAGATGTTGAAGGAAGATTTCTTCGCTTAAGTAGCGGCGCTGAAGCATCGGTTTCTTTCCACTTGAGTAGTTCTCTTTCGCAAGTTCTTGAATATTCTCATATCCACCACCCCAAAGGTACGCCATAACGTTGCGAATGGCCTTCGCCTGATAATCGCGATAGTAGCCGTGATCATCAACGACGAGAAGATCAACAAATTGCTCGATGTCAGCATAATGAAACGAGCCCCTTCTCAGATTAATATCTAGGGTGTGCTCTGAAAAATTTGGCCGTTCCATTGTCGATTTCTTTTTTGCCATCTCTATTTCACTCCCGTTATCTTCGTCTCATTGCCATGCTTGTCGATGGCGATGACGGCGATGGAGTCGGAGAGATCGGCGAGCTCGAAAGAGCCATCATCTTCCATATCTTCAGCGAAGAGGGCGTGGTCCATGTCGAAGGGCTTCTTTGGGTTGAAGTCGTTGTCGACCAGAAGCATGGCGAGGCCATCGAAGTTTTCGAACTTGTTTCCCTTTTCGTTGAGAATCGGCGTTTTGAAGTCGGTGATCTTCAGGCCTTGTGCTGTTTTGACCACAGTGATAGAGATCTCGTCCTTGAAGTAGTAGGCGGTGGAAGTGATGAGTTCGTTGACGCTCGATTGAGAGGCAGGCTGCGGGTGAAGCACAAACTGCCGGTTGATATCATCAAGCATCTTGAATGGGAAGGTGTGAATGAAGAATTTCGCTTCTCCGATGTTGGTATCCCCCACGTTGGCGCAGGTTTCCGGGGCAATGATGTGATAGGGGCCTTTGAACTTGCCCCCGGACTGGTCCAGGACACCCTGGAGGTATGACGGGTCGATCTTGATGCCGGTGAGGTATTCAGGCTTCCAGATGGGGAAGACTTCCACGGGATCACCGTCCTTCTCTCCGGTGATGTTCACCAGGTTGAACTTCTTTGCTGCTGCCTCATCGGGAGCAAGGTTGAAGAGTGCCATGACAAACTTGATGTATGCCTCTTTGTGCTCAGGCTTGGAGCCGAGGTTGATGATGCCACGGAAGTCGTATGCACCGGAGGAGAGGATGCAGAAGGGCTGAGGGTCTTTTCCGTATGGCTCACCTTTCTTCACGGTGACTTCGCCGGCAGCATCCTTCTCGTCCTGAAGTGCCTTGGAGTCGGAGATGTTCAGTAGCCGCTTCTGCTGGGTATATATGGCATGTTTGCCGAAGTCGGCCATGATCCAGCGGCGGCCGAGCTTCTCGGCTACTGCGCCGGTGGTGCCGGAGCCGCCAAAGACGTCCATGACGATGTCGCCTGGATTGGAGGATGCGAGGATGATACGCTCGAGGAGGGCTTCGGGTTTCTGGGTTCCATATCCAGTGCGCTCAACGTCCCGTGACCCGAGAATCTGGATATCCCAGACATCCGGGCAAGGCTGGCCGAGCTCATTTAAATAGGATCGACCACCATCGCTCTGTTGTTTGTAGTGTCTTCCATCTTCATCTATCTGATTATACTGCGCCGCGCTTTCGGGTCTAAAATCGACCCTTACGGCATCGATATTGAATACTTGCTCTTCGATACTGCCGTAAAAGAAAATGTCATTGTGTTTGCGTGCAAAATATGGAGTCGGCATCGTACGAGTATTGTAGAACCATATAATATGGTTCAAAAAGCGCTCTTTTCCAAACACCTCGTCCATAATCAAACGTACTGGTCCACTCATTCGGTAATCGCAGTGCACATAAATACTCCCCTCGGGATGGAGGAGCTCACGAAGGAAGATGAGCCTTTCGCGGAGCGATTCGAGAAATTCAGCCGCAGCGACTTTGTCAGAGTAACTCTTCTCGCCGGATCCACCACGAAACTCTTGCTCGGTGGCAAACGGCGGATCTATGTAGATGAGCTTCACCTTGCCTTTGATCTTGTCTTTGATGAGAGAATCTGTGTTCTGGTAGCAAGTCTTAAGGAATTGGAGGTTGTCTCCTTGGACGATAAGGTTAGTCCACTCATCGGGATTAGTGCAGCGATCTTCGGTGCAGTTGAAGCTCCGGTCTATCTGCAGCGGGGCGCTGCCGATGCCGGCGACTGCTTGGGCGAGAATCTGGGCTTTGGTACGTTTGCCGGCGTATTCCAAAGTAGGAACAGCGCTGCTGGCCAAAGCGCCCACATCCATGCTCCCCTTCTCTTGGATCTGCTTGGCTAAGGTCGGGAAGAGCTTGGGGAAGAGATCAGGGGAGGGTTCGGTGTCGCCGTTAAGCGAGCCAATGATTTCCTCCTTATCGTTTGTAGTGAGTTTCGACATACGCCTATGATATCGCAAATGATTGTTTTAGTAATGAGTCGAGCACTTCCGTCTGCGTCTGCCCAGCCTGCTGCGGCCTAAGGTTAAACTTATTGAGTCGTAGGAACTTGTACCCATACTGTTGCAGCTCTATCTGGCGCTGGACGTCGTACTCAACGTACTCTTTCGGATACGAGTGCTTCGTGACGGTTTCCGGATCCTTAAAATGGTACTCAACCCCGTCGTACTCGAGAATGAGTGCAGCGTCCTTGCCGCCCTCGGAAAGTGTCACCAAGAAGTCGGTCCGGTACTTGGGAATATATTTGTGATATTCGGCTCTTATATACTTCCCAACCTCGAATTGTGGAATAATTTTGATGTGTTCCTGATGTTGTTTCACGAAGTCGGTCTCTAAAAGCATCCGATAGACTTCGTGTTCCATGGGTGAGCCAAAGACCGACTCGTCGACAACGAATAGATCGTTCTTTGCCGTCGACTCTAGAAGATCCCGGTAATACTTGAGCGCATCCCCGAGGCGCGTATTGCTGTACTCCTCAAGCGGCATGCTATGCACAAACACCATCGTGTCTTTTGCACGACTAAAGCCTACATTGAGACGCTGCATCTTGAGATTGCGGATATTGTCGGCAGTACCTCCGATAACCGGGTAGATCGATCGAAGGTCGGCATTCCCCACCGCCTTATCTTCCACGAATGAATAGTAGATTAGATCTCGCTCTTCGCCCTGCACATCCCCGACGAACCAGACCGCCATCTTATGAATCTCCTGCAGCGAGTGCATATTGAGCTCCTTTTCGAGCGCCTCACGGATTCTCATCGTTTGCTCTCTGAACGATGCGATGATACCGATAGTCCCTTTGTAGCCGCCTTCGATTCGCATCTTGATATCCTCAACGATCGCGGCGATCTCGTCGATGTTTACGTTGTCTCCGGCGAGACCCTGGCATTGAACCTTCTTAAATACCAACACTTCACCAATAGGCTTGGTGCGGATACGATTCATAACTAATTCAAGGGCAGCTTTTTTGTAGAAGAACTCGTTCGAGTATCCGATGATCTCCGGAAAACTTCGGAAATGATCACGAAGCGACGTTGCGTAGTTTGAGATTGCGCGCGCAAAAGCAAGCGTAGATGTTCGGACATTAAATGTCTCTAACCACACAAGACTCCCCTCATCGGGCTTTGCAAGAACCGGAATCACTTCATCGTCATTATATTCAGCGGTGACATCAGAAATAATCCTCTCAACCTCGGTCGTGTTGATCGGTATCCCTTTTTCCGCACTGAATGCCGAAAGAATATCCCGGAAATACCCGCCAGCATAGGTCTTGCTGACGTTTACCGCACCAACCGCACCGTATTGGTATTCGTCGCCGAACACCACGACACGCTCGGCCCGCAAAATAACCGAGATAGATTCCGCGATTGAAACTTGAGAAGCTTCGTCGAAAACCAGAACATCCACCAGATTCTCGTCCATCGGGAAATATCGTGTAATCATTTCCGGCTCCGCAATTATGCAGGAGAATGTCTTGAGAAGTAACGCTGCCTGCTCCGCCGTGAAGCGCTTCTTGTTGATGTAGGCGTGGCGAATCTGCTGAAGCATCCCAGCGGAACTAAGGGCATCGGCGAGACGTTCGTCATTCTCGAGTTGCGCAAGCTTCAACTGCAACTCGTTGAGTCGATCCCGAAGCGGGAGAGGCAGTAATCCAACTGACGTCTCCCTCGCGGCAATACGACCATGCAGGGCGATCCAGCTCATGAGTGGCCTATACTTCTCCTGAAGCATCGCCTTAAACGTCGACACATCATGAACTGAGATTTCCGCGCGGAGTAGCACAAGATCGTACGCGGATAAATGTTTTAGCGCTTCTCCATGCATCCTGAATACCTTGGGGTCAATAGATTCGATGTCTCGAAGCACATCGCTCACCTGTCGAATTGTCGATGCTTTCATTGATTTCATAATACGAGTGAGTGTCTGCCAAGCATCGGGGTATTGGCTGTAGACATTCAAAGCCTCTTTGAATTGAGCCAGATCGGCGACTGCAAGATCAAGCGGCTCCTTCCCAAGTCGCGTGGCAATATCAGCCAGCAGATCAGTGGCATCATCGTCTTGCAACGTCATAATTGCGCGATTTATCTCTTGCTTCTTACTCTTTGATCGAAGAATCCGACTAAGCACTCCCCCGGCTTTTCGGACATCCAGCGCGCTAATCTTGTTGTCGGCTGCAAACGAGGATACGATCCGGTCGCACGCCAACCGCACGCTCTCACCGGAGGATGTTGCCTCGAGCCACGCCGCCTGGGTCAAACCAGTATCCGCAAGCGCTCGAATAGCCTTTCTTAGTAAACTGATCTGATCAGCATGTTCCGACAGTTCAAGCAGACTAGAAAGTGGGACATTTCGCCACACCTCAGATTTTCGTTGTGATAGGAATTGCAAGTCCTCTATGGAACAGCACGTTCCGGTTTGCGCGTTCACCATCTCGCTAGGATTCATTTCGAGCCCCAGCTGATCTTTCAATAGCACCGATTGCCGCTCGAACTCGAACACATCTAAAAGTTGCTCTGGATACACGCCTTGATCGGTAATAAGATTAGCGATTTCCCGCTCGAGTTCGGCGCGACTCGTCGCCGCCTCCAGCTGCCAGGCGTCCTTGTGCGCTTCATTCGTTGCCGTCTGGGCACCCGTGAGCGTGTTTGGGCTTAACGCTATGTCCAACCTGTGAGGAGACTGCGTATTTTCGGATAGCCTCAAAATCGACGGCCGTCGGGTTGGGTGAATCTTAGAAAACTTATCGCTGAGCATGCGCTCCACAACATCAAGTGCTTCACCCTTGTGAGAGGCGACCATGAATGTCTTGCGCTTCTGGTTCGCCCAATACGCGATAGCCGCGATGGTGTGCGACTTTCCAGTCCCGGGGGGTCCATCAACGACGATGATTTTGTTCTTGTCATGCTCTAGTGCACGAAGAATTCTGCGCTGAGCATCGTTGAGCGGTAATGGATTGTCAGACACGTACCGACCAGCTGATGTTACTGGAAATTCCTGGAGATACGATCGATCAATCTCTCGCGTGGTATTTTCAACAGTCCCCTTCATATACGCGTCCACAATTCCGGAGAATCCGCTCGACATTCCAGCTCCGAGTCGAGCAAGTATCTCAGAATAGTCTAAGAGGCGCTTATCTTCCTTTTGAATAACCTGAATACCGACACGGCTCTGAATCGTTGGCCACTCGGGATGTTCTTCGGGAGGCGATATCGAGGGGAATGAACGAGCTGAAAGAAAAGCTGCATGCATGCCATAAGGCACCTGTAGATGTCGCTCGAGGTGCGTGCGAAGTCCGGAGAATTGTGTAAATGAAGCAGACCGTTGGGTGGTTAATATTTGGCCGATCTTGTGTATGTTGACGGCTGGAGTGTTAATGAGCGCGAGATCTCGAGGAAATGCGATTGTAATCGTGGATTCTTTCGTTTGCGCCTCGATCTCGACGAAATACAGTGGAAGCGCTCCGTTTTCGCCCCGCAGCTCGTGAAAGAACACGTAGGCCGTACCAGTAGTCAAATATTGAAGATATCCATGAATGACGTGGTACAAATCATAGATGATCACTTCACCGATAGCAGTTGCGCAATATGAGCGCACAGAATTCACAAGCGCGGAGTCGTCAACATTCGTGGGAATCTTCTTCAATCCATCGAGAAACTGATTGAGGTAGTGATTCAGATTGAAATTAGAATGAGGCAATTTGGCATCAAAGTTGTCAGCTCGTATACCTTGGAGCTCTCCCTCCTGACATTCGATAAGAGTGCGCTCCAAAAGACCGCGAAGCGCCCGATAATATATGCGGATGCCCTCGTCGCGATTGGCGGCAGGAAGCGACACATCAGCAACTCCGACATGATCAACAGCAATAGTCTCTACCTTTGAGCCGGCGTCAACGATACTCTTCTCGAGATAGCGATGCCCGTACTCAGCATCAAAAGCTACGAGAAGTCGATTCCGGATAGTGTCCGCAGAAACTCGTACTTGATGAACGCCCGGCTCGATAGTGACTGGTGTCCGGTCGCCACTTTCGAGGCGTCCAAGTAAAAGATCAAGAAATTCAGTGAATGGGGCCAGATCAAGTGTGAGCTCGTCGTCAGACCAGGCGTAATTTGTAAGTCGTTGAAAATTAAAACGCGTCTCGGTAAACGCGGCGAAATAGTTCAGAATGGCTTGGGAGAGCTTTTGTGCCACAGATTTAAGAGTTCAGCCTCAAATACAAATTATTCAGGCCAACAATATAGAGGTTGGTCTCTCCAACATCATACTCCTGATACTCCATGGTTCCAATTGACGCTAAATGGATGTTGTTGCGGAGGCGACGGAGTGATTCGAATCGTTGGCGAAGATCTCGATCGAGAATCTGCATGTCTTCGGCATAGCTAAGACACTTGGCAAAGCCGGCGTCAGTATCGGGACTCCAAGACCCTTGCCCAGACTGGCGCACCAGATCCAGAAGTGCGGCCTCCACGATGCTTGCCACCGTAAGGATGATGGTTTTGAATGTCATCGATTCGAGCACCAGATAGAATTGGTACTTGTTGTAGAGATTCACCAGAAACTCAAGATACTGAAGCTGGTACGAGATGTTGCGTCGAATGTTCAGATCGACAATAAAGCTCCAGTCCTCTTGATGCTGCTTAGCGGCCTTGAGGTGCTCATCCTTGCCAAACAACGGCAACTTATCCGCGTTATCGTTGCGCGGATTCTCTGTATCGGCCTTCCCCTTCTGAAGCATCGCAATCTTTGACATGTTTATTCATGTTGCGCCTAATTCGGACTTAAATCAAACGGCTAAAGCGCCGTCTTAGCCGTTGGATATGGAGACCGCTCATTTGACGACTCCCGACTCCTGTTGTGTGGCTATTGACTTGTGGATAGCTTCCTGCTACTATAGGGTCACTATACGTGAAAGGCGTCCTATACGGGCGCCTTTCTCTATTTCTTTTCCCATTTTAGGATATTCCTCAGATACTCAAAGTCTTTGAATTCGCCACCAGCGAATTGCTTAATTTCTTTGGCAGTTCGAGGTCCACGACCCATTACTATCACTTCTTTTCCGGCGCTCTTGAGATGTTTTAACACCGGTAAAAAATCCCCGTCACCTGATAGCACGAGAATGCGAGAAAAGTTATCCTTTTCTTCCATCATCCGGAAGGTCATATCAACATCACAATTCGCCTTTCGCTTTACTGATCCATCTTCTTGGTTGTAACGTTTAACAGGTTTGAGGATTAGCTCATAACCAGATTTCTCTAGCATTTGATAAAATTTCACACGATCAAGATGGCGCCCAATTAAAATCAATTCTGCTTCATTCAATCGATCTGTTGCTGCTTTGATAATTCGCTCAAGATGTTCGCGAAGTTGCTCCAGCTCGACTGTTTCATTTTCTAAGTAATCATACGGAAGTCCATGTATTTCTACTCCTCCGAAATACAAAACTCTGCTCACCTCATACTTTTCACGAAGATACACAATGAGCTTCTTGTAATCTATCTTCCATCCTAAACTCTTCTCTCCACCATAGAACAGGTTTGACGCGTCGATAAATGCGAAGCTCTTCATAGTCAGCATCCTACTCTTCTCGATTAATATTTCAACGGCTAAAGTGCCATCTTAGCCGTTCGGGCCAGAACAAGGACAGCCTGCGCTTGGCCAAGATTGAAGCGCAAAACAAAAGCCCCGGGAATTCCGGGGCTTGCGGCGCGACTGACGACCGACCTATCGGCAGCGCTCGAGAAGAATCCCGAACACGCCGCCGCTGACCACAAGGAAGATCTGATACAGGGCTACCTTCCAAAACGGCAACTTCCCCAGGGCGGTGCCGATGCCGAGCGACCGGGCAAGCAGTGCGCTGACCATGCTGTGGATGCAAACCCACAGAATGAAGATCTGAAGCTGGTGCGTATTCATGAACCCTCCGCTCGTTCTTTGGAAACCGACTCACGTGGTAAACGACCTAAGTATAATTATACTCCTATTATAGCATTTTGTCAATCCTCATCACGATCGCACCACACGCCCGAGCTACCCCGGATTGGCTATTTCGTTGAAGGCCGAGGCGTAAGCGAGCACCGTAGCGAGCCGTACAGAGTGGTACGGCGAGCGAGGCGCGCAGCGACAACGATGGCATTCGGCGAAATAGCCGATCCCCCAGCAAAACAAAACCACCCCGAGAATTCGTGGGGTGGTTTTGTATTTGCGAGTGACCAGTACTTACATCTTGATTTCGATGTCGACTCCAGCAGGCAACGCCAAATTCGTCAGCGACTCAATAATCTTGGGCGTTGGCCCGAAGATATCGATGAGACGCTTGTGGATGCGCATCTCGAACTGTTCGCGCGAGTGCTTATCAATGAAGGATGCGCGGTTGACCGTGAACTTGGAGATCTCGGTTGGCAATGGGACGGGTCCCACTGGCTTGCCGCCGTAGCGCTCGATGGTATCAGCAATCTGACGAGCAGACTTGTCGATAATCTTGCTGTCGTACGCCTTCAACTTGATACGGATGCGTTGTTCAGTTTTTTCAGCTTTCTTGGCCATAGCAAAGAGCGAGTGTAGTCGTGATTATTTGATAATCTTCGTGACTGCACCTGCGCCGACCGTCTTACCTCCCTCGCGGATTGCGAAGCGGAGCTTCTCGTCCATTGCGATTGGGTGAATCAACGTGACTTTGACGGTAACGGTGTCGCCAGGCATAACCATCTCAGCACCCTCTGGGAGGAATACTTCTCCGGTTACATCAGTCGTGCGGAAGTAGAACTGTGGCTTGTATCCCTTGAAGAATGGGGTGTGTCGTCCGCCCTCTTCCTTGGTGAGAACGTAGATCTCGGCTTCGAAATCGGTGTGAGGAGTCGTGGTGCCAACCTTGGCCAACACCTGACCGCGCTCAACATCTTCTTTCTTCAAACCACGGATAAGGATACCTGCGTTGTCGCCGGCCATACCCTCGTTGAGTGACTTGTTGAACATTTCGATACCGGTAACGACAGTCTTCTGCGTTGCGCGGATACCGACGACTTCGATTTCATCGTTGACTTTGACGATACCGCGCTCGATGCGTCCCGTGACGACGGTTCCACGACCTTCAATCGAGAAGATATCTTCCACTGGCATCAAGAATGGCAAATCAACTTCGCGCTTTGGCTCCTGGATATAGGTATCGCAGGTGTCGATGAGCTGCTTGACTGCCTTTGCATACTCGTCATCCATAGACTTGGCTTCGAGTGCTTTGAGACCCGAACCACGGATAACAGGAGAATCCTTGAATCCGTTCTTCGCCAAAAGCTCCTTGAGCTCCTCTTCGACGAGGTCAACCATTTCTTTGTCCTCTACCATATCAACCTTGTTGAGGAAGACGATGATGTATGGAACTCCGACCTGACGTGCCAAGAGAATGTGCTCGCGTGTCTGAGGCATTGCACCATCAGTGGCTGCAACGACCAAGATTGCACCGTCCATCTGAGCGGCACCCGTGATCATGTTCTTGATATAGTCAGCGTGTCCTGGAGCGTCGATGTGTGCGTAGTGGCGGTTTGGGGTCCAGTACTCGGAGTGGTGCAACGCAATCGTGATACCACGTGCCTTCTCCTCAGGTGCGTTGTCGATACCATCAATGCCCTCAACGCGAGCTCCGTAGCCCTCGCCCTTGAGCATATCCAAAATGTGCAAAATCGACGCGGTAAGCGTTGTTTTGCCGTGGTCAACGTGGCCGATGGTGCCGATGTTGACGTGTGGTTTGCTACGATCGAATGCTTCTGCCATGGTGGTTGTTGTAGTGCGCGATACGCCTGTTAATCACCAGACCAGTGTTGCCGTGGTGTGCTCCAGTGGTCTGGCGGTATCGCACAAATTATTGATATTTATTCTATACGGAATACTTTGAAAAGTCAATTATTTCGCTGCCTGTATCGCCTGCTCCTCCAGCGCTATCTGCTCTTTGAGCGCAAGGATCTCGTTGTTGAGTCGTTCTAACACCGAATCTTGCGTGGCCGCAGCGGGGGGTCTGCTCTTGGGCCATCGAGCCGAAATTGGTACTTCCTGCGGCTCTTCTGTCGCCTGCAGTTCACGAACGATCAGTGGTGCATGCCCCTCCTCGACCAGCACAACCGCTGCGTTCTCCTTGAGTAATTGTCGTATTTGCTTGGTGTCCATGGGTTTATTTCTTACCCTCTTGAATGGCTGCCATAACATTGGATGGAACTGGATCGTAGTGGGAATAGGTCATGCTGAAGTTTGCGCGACCCTGTGAATACGAGCGCATCGCAGTGGCATAGCCGAACATCTCCGACAATGGCACACGTGCATCGAT
This sequence comes from Minisyncoccota bacterium, assembly GCA_017992005.1. Classification (GTDB taxonomy): domain Bacteria; phylum Patescibacteriota; class Minisyncoccia; order 2-02-FULL-40-12; family GWA2-44-9; genus JAGOPO01. The sequence goes on along the minus strand of JAGOPO010000008.1, from coordinate 8,151 downwards.
GACCTTGAGACCCAATGATCCGCGATCATTGACGTTCAGGATCTGACCACGGCGAGAGTTGAGGTCGCCGGTCGCTGCTCCGAGGTAGTTGTCAGGGACGGTGACCTCGACTTTCATGACTGGCTCAAGAATAACTGGCTTGGCGCGACGGACTGCCTCTTGAAGCGCCATGCTTGCGGCAACTTTGAAGGCGACCTCCGAAGAGTCGACGTCGTGCGAGGAACCATCGTAGACGGTGACCTTGAGGTCGACGAGTGGGAAGCCGGCGATGACACCCTTGTCGAGCGCCTCGCGAACACCCTTTTCAACGGCGGGAATAAACTCGCGAGGAATGGCTCCACCTTTGACCTCATCTTCGAATTCAAATCCTTTGCCACGCTCGAGTGGTGCAACACGCAACCAGCAGTGTCCGTACTGTCCACGACCTCCGGTTTGTTTGACGTACTTGCCTTCGGCTTGTGCTTCGGTGGTGACGGCTTCTTTGTAGGCGACCTGTGGTCGGCCCGTGGTTGCTTCGACGGCAAACTCACGACGCATGCGATCGACGATAATCTCGAGATGCAACTCACCCATACCCTTGATGATGACCTGTCCCGTTTCTGGGTCGGTACCAACGCGGAGGGTAGGATCTTCGTCGGAAAGCTTGCGCAATGCCAAGCCCATCTTTTCTTGGTCTGCTTTGGTCTTTGGCTCGATGCGCAGGGAGATAACTGATTCAGGAATGTCGATACCTTCCAATACTACGGGATGCTCTGGGTCACAGAGGGTGTCACCCGTCTTGGTGTCTTTCATACCAACGGTAGCGGCGATGTTGCCGGCGGAAATTTCTTTGATTTCTTGGCGCTCATTGGCGTGCAATCGCACGATACGCGCGATACGCTCCTGCTGACCGGTGCGGGTGTTGAGCACATAGGAGCCTGCGACGAGCTTGCCCGAGTAGACGCGGAAGAAGGTCAGCGAGCCAACGTAAGGATCGGTGGCGGTCTTGAATGCGAGTGCGCGAAATGGCTCCTCTTCTTTGGGATGCACTTCCATCTCTTCACCGGTGACCTGATCGACACCCTTGATGGCGGCGATATCGGTAGGCGCTGGGAGGTAGTAGGCAACGGCGTCGAGCACGAGCTGGACTCCTTTGTTTTTGAGTGCGGAACCCGTGACGACAGGATAGATCTTGCCGGCGCAGGTGGCGGTGCGTGCGAGACGGCGAAGGGTCGCCAAATCTGGCTCGTTACCCTCAAGGTAGGAGGCCATGACAGCATCATCGTGTTCGACGAGCTTTTCGACGAGCTCACCACGATACTTCTTGGCATCGGCGGCGAGGTGCGCTGGAATTTCTTTTGATTTGATGACTTTTTCACCACGCTCACCTTCGAAGGTGATGTACTCCATGGTAAGCAAATCAACCACACCGACAAACTTGTCTTCGAGGCCATCAGGAATCTGGAAACGAATGGCGTTGGGTGAGAGCTGTTCGAGAATGCTCTGGTAGGAACGCTCAAAGCTCGCACCAAGACGGTCGAGCTTGTTGATGAAACAGACGCGGGGAACGTTGTAGTCGTCGGCGTAGCGCCAGTTGGTGAGCGACTGTGGCTCAACACCAGCAACACCATCGAACACGACGACGGCGCCGTCGAGCACGCGAAGAGAACGCTTTACCTCGATGGTAAAGTCGATGTGCCCCGGTGTATCGATGACATTGAGACGAACCTTGTCGCCCTCTTTGTCGACTGAATCGGTCGGTGTCCAGTAGGCAGTGGTCGCAGCTGCGGTGATCGTGATACCACGCTCACGCTCCTGCTCCATCCAATCCATAACGGTGTCCCCTTCGTGTACTTCACCAATCTTGTGGCTGATACCGGTGTAATACAAAATACGTTCTGACGTAGTGGTCTTCCCTGCATCGATGTGCGCGATGACACCGATGTTACGAATCTTTTCAATTGGATAATCTGCCATGAAAAAAGGACAATTCAGTTGTGAGCGCCGACTACAGTCGGCACCGGACTACCAAGCGAAGTGCGCAAATGCGCGGTTCGCGTCTGCCATACGATGGACATCTGCTTTCTTCTTGACTGCGTTGCCCGTGTTGTTGAATGCGTTGACGAATTCCTCGGCGAGCTTTGCCTCCATGGCGCGGCCTTTGCCAGAACGTGCTGCGTCAATCATCCAGCGAAGCGAGAGCTGCACGCGACGCTCGGGACGAACTTCGATAGGAACTTGATAGTTGGAACCACCGACACGGCGGCTCTTGAGCTCCATGGTTGGGCCGGTGTTGGTGATAGCGGCATCAAGAATCTCCAAGGGAGACTTCTTGAGGGTAGCACTGGCACTGTCGAGCGCGCCATAGACGATGTGCGTGGCAATACTGCGCTTGCCGTGCTTCATGATCTGGTTGATGAGCTTGGTCACTAAGATACTCGAAAAGCGCTGGTCAGGCTCGAGGATATGCTTCTTTTTGAGTGGGATTGGACGTCGCATAGATAATAAGATGAAGGACTAGGCTTTGGCGGTTGCTTTTGGCTTCTTGACTCCGTACTTGGAACGCTCCTGCTTGCGTCCGTCGACACCAGAGGCATCGAGCTTACCGCGAACGATATGGTAGCGAACACCTGGAAGATCCTTTACGCGACCACCACGAATGATGACCACCGAGTGCTCCTGGAGGTTGTGACCGATACCAGGGATGTAGGCGGTGACTTCCATACCATTGGAGAGACGGACGCGGGCGATTTTGCGAAGTGCCGAGTTTGGCTTCTTTGGGGTGGTCGTGGTGACTTTGACGCACACACCGCGCTTGTAGGGCGATGGGTTGAGAACGGGACGATTCTTGAGATGATTAAAACCGTACGCCAATGCCGGTGACTTTGTTTTCACGCGAGCAACTCGGCGGGGCACCTTCATGATTTGGTTGAATGTCGGCATTGATAGTAAAACTATGGTAACCCTCCCGCGCCAAGCGGCTGTGCCGCTGCGCTCAAGGCCATTTCAACTTGCTCTATGCAAGTTGAAATGAAAACCAACTAACATCTGATTTGTAGCGAAAGTAGTGTATCAGAAGAGACGCAGACCTGTCAATATCGCAAACAGCCAGCTCATCATCGGCGTGAGCATGGGGAACACCACAAAGAGCAATATCACCAAAAAGAATATCTGATACCGATAGAGCGCTACCTTGAGATCATGGAAGCGGGCGGGCAGGAATGTCATCAGAAGCCAGTGGCCATCCAATGGTGGAATAGGGATAAGATTGAAGAACGCCAAGACGATATTAATCCAGACAACATAGCTGAGCATCTCTACGAGAAGCTCGCTTGCGCCACCGCCTGCAACACGAATCGCGATACCCGCAAGCACTGCCAGTGCGAGATTGACCATCGGACCGGCAACGGCAACCTTGGCGGGTCCATAGCGGCGGTCACTGAGTGCGCTGGGGTTGTAGGGTACGGGCTTGGCGTAGCCAAACATGAAACCGCCAAGGACTTTGGATAGTAATGGAAGAATAATTGAGCCGAACATATCCAGATGCGCAATGGGATTGAGGGTGAGTCGACCCATCTGCTCGGCGGTACGGTCCCCCATTGAGCGCGCCATATAGCCGTGGGCGAGCTCATGGAGCACCACGGAATAGATGAGGACAACGATCTGAAAAATGTCGAGAATAAGTGCTTGATCCATGGGGCAGTTGACTGGGTATTGCCAAATTATCAGTTTTCAGCTACTATGTCCAAGCTGTAATTTAGCTCAGCTACACATCTCATGGCCGTCAAATGCCCACAATGCTATAAAGGATCCCGCATGGTTACCAGCCGCGTGCTTTTGCGCGGTCACTACAACCCAACGGGAAAGACCCGCAAGAAGCCAAACCTTCAGTGGGCCCGCATGGATGGCAAGCGCGTGCGCATCTGCACCGACTGCATCAAGACCCTCGCTAAGACTCGCAAGCCTCGCGTCAGCACCACAGTCGAAGCAACTGCCTAGCAAAACATCCGCCACCGCGGATGTTTTTGTTTGATATCGGTAGTCCGTGCATCGGTAGTCCGTCGGCGTGCTCGCCTGTGGATCATCGCCGGACGGGTACCGGCGATAGAAACAACCCCCGACCTAGGTCGGGGGTTTTGCTACGCCAGCACGATAGCGCTAAGCACGTAGCGCGCAACATCAGAAGCAGCAAGGTGTGCCGTAGCGTCGATGAGACCCTGCGCACGACACGCATCCAGAAACGCATTGCGGGCCGTAGCGAACGCAATCCGGTGGGATCGCTGAACGGCTTGCGATGGCGGCATATGATCAAGAACGTACAGGTCGCGCAACCTATCAACCGTGACCTGCATCGCCGCGCGCACCATGGCGTCGTAGAGCGGCGCGAGCTTCAGGTCGGTCGAAACTCGACCAATAATGCTATCAATGAGCAAGGGTGCCTCCTTTGAAAACCCGTGGGCGTCGCAACGCGAATCCCATCAGCGACGACAACGCGAGATTAGGAACAACGACATGCTTGTCCTTGCACGCCAATCGGAGGGCAACTTCACAGGCATGCATGACGCTGGCTTCGCTGTGCTCTGCGCGTCGATGGTGGAACGAACCCACGAGTCGACTATTGATCTCTGCGTTCGCCTGTCGCATGAATGCGATGTAGGGTTCCTTCAAGTCGGGATCCCCCAGACATCGCTGCACAAACAGCTCGAAATTCACTCGTCTCCGAGGTGGCATACGTCTCCTTTCGGTAGTAAAGAACAACTCATTATGCCATATGAATTGTCACGAGTCAATACGGGCGAACCACATCCGTCCGGCGGTTCACTCCCGGCAGCACCATCAACAACAGAAAACAGGACTCCGAAGGGAATCCTGTTTTCTGTATTGGTCGGGCTGCCGGGAGTTGAACCCGGGTTACATGACCCCCAGCCATGCGTAATACCGTTATACCACAGCCCGAAATAACGCTGCATTGTACCGCACTACGGACCCAACGTCTAATGTGCACCAGAAAAAGAAACGCCCTCCGCGATGAGCGGAGGGCACGACTCACAAGCCCTGACCCTTGTTGAGGATCATGACCAAGAGGTCTCGGAAAGCGTAGAACTCGGGATTGATCAGGTACATAACCGAGTTGGACAATGCGTACGCGAGCCAGAGCGCAGTGATCATCACTAACGCGACGATCAGGACGGCAAAGAAGAATTCCTCAGTCGATACGCGCGAATCGGTACTCCAGCATCGAATTCGATATGCCTTCGTACGAAGGAAGATGATCAGCGTGATGAGGAATCCGATGGACGGGACCGTCAGGTCTCCGATCGCCTTGGCGTACTGCTGCCGCACCATGACACCCCACACTCTCGGGGCGACCTTTTCGACGCTGTCAGCCGCCTGCGCGATGGCTCGCGCACCGAGACTGACGACCTTGTCGGCGACGTCCGCCATGGTCGTTGTTTGCTCCTGCGTCGGCTCCTTCTTGTTTCCCCGTTCATCGACGGCGAACGAGCGCTGCAGCATGGTCACCGCCGAAGTGAGGGCCTCGAGCTCCTTTGCGTTGAGCGCTTCGGCGGTCTGCACCGAGGGAGTAGGCGTGGGGCCCTCGGAACTAGCCGAGGCCACCTGGGCGGCGATGCCTGAGGCGAGGATGAACAGTGACACGACCAGTGCACGAACCTGCATGGGTTTTTCTCCTTAGATTTGTTAAACGACGATGTATTAATAATAGCATAATTATACGATTTCGTCAATATGCGTCTTGCGTGCGTCGGAGTACACTGAAGAGGTACCACCTCACCCACTACTTCTATGAAAGGATATGTCGACAACATCGAGCGGGAGACACTTCGGAACACCGACTTTCGTCGCGTGGTCTACACCGGCAAGCACAGCCAACTCGTATTTATGTGCATTCCCCCTGGCGAAGAGATTGGCGAGGAGACGCACCACCTCGATCAGTTTATTCGCATCGAGCAGGGATCCGCTACCGCAATCCTCGACGACGTGAAACACGATGTGAAGTATGATTGGGCGATCTTGGTGCCAGCTGGAACCAAGCACAACATCATCAATGAGGGCAAAGATGACCTCAAGCTCTACACGCTCTACTCCCCTCCAGAACACAAAGATGGCACCGTGGAAGCAACGAAAGCGGATGTCGTAGAAGAGCACTTCGACGGCAGAGTCACCGAGTAATGGATGGGCGCAGCAAAAAATCCCCACGCGGGGATTTTTTGATAGTCCGATCAGGCACCGCAGAAGCACTTAGCACTTTACGTAGAAATATCAGTAAAGATAAGACTATAGTGGGTGGCCGCACCCACGACACAGCAAGGCATCGTGGCTGATATAGGCCTCCCGAAATGCAAAGAGTTGTCCTAAGGCTTCTACGGGCTGACCGAACCATCTTCATCATAAGAATTGGGTGCTGGGTCGCAAGTTGACATACTATATATTTATGCTACAATACTTCTGTTGGAAATCCTTCCAATATTTATAGCAAGGAAGTACCTTACAATGTCCCCTCAAACCACCGGTCTGGCCATCGTCAACGGAACGCCGTTTGCGTTGGTCGAGACCGATCCCCGTATCGTTGCTTCAGCTAAGAAGCTCGATATCACGCCGGCTGGCCTTGTTCGGAGCATGAAGGGCAACCTTCAGACCGACACAGGTCGCTGGTTGTATTTGACGTTTCAGGCTGGCGAATCGGGGTTGAATCCCGGCGCGTTTCACATGCTGTTCGTCGTCCTCATGGGACGTGAACCGCTGGAGCGCGACCTGGCTTCCATCCCCGATGGCAACCACAAGAACGTGTCTCGGTCAAATAGCACGAAGATCTACGAGTTCTTCGAAGGCGTCATCGACCTTTTGCGCGAGGCGGAAGAGGCCAACATCCAGATCACGCACCTCCAAGCCGCGTGGCTGGTGCTCCGGTTCGGCGAACGCGCCGACACCAAGCTGGATGAACTCTTCAACGACGTGTGCCGTCGGAGCCAAAAGGAGCTTCATAAGCACCTGACCGACCGAATGATGAAGAACGCAAGCTTTGCCAAGTACCTAAAAGCATGAGCATCCTTGGCACGGCCGTCGCGGCGGAGCTCGATCGATCGACCTGGGATGAGAATCCCCTGTTGGCGATCGGGCTCACACCGTGCATCTTGCGAGCAGGCTTCAGTGATGATGACCTGTTTGCTATCTGCCAGAAGGTGGCACGCTCTCGTCTCATTGAGGCGCACCCTGACCGTACCAAAGAGGAAAACGAAGAGCAGCGGACGTTCTCTGCGGCATTCGGATTTCTCAAGGATCGCACGACCTTCGATGCTGCCCTCAAGGAGCTTCGGAGGATCGCCAACGCCGAAGAGCGAGAGACGGTGCGCATCAAGCGCGACGTCAAAATGCTCAGAGAGCTGGCTGCCTCATCGCAGAAGCACGTCGAAGAAGTGTCTCGGCAGCATCGCGTGATGCTGGAGAAATACGAGCCGCTGGAACTCTTCGTGAGAGCGCTCATTCGGTCCCAAGCATCGCGTGTTACCCGGCCCCACAACCTATCGTGGTCACTGCCGGGTGGCACGACACTCTCGGGTACGGACAAACGTGTCGTCTTCGCACTTCTGTGGGCGCACACCGCTCTCAAAGAAGGCGCACGCGAAACTACCGTGGAAGACGTCATCGCCGACCTCGCTCGTAAGGCGAAAAAGGATGGCGGCTATCCATGGGAAGTGATCGGAGAAAGCATCAATCGCTCCCGCTACGAAAAGCACTACGCGGACGCTGTTGTTCCCAAGGAAGTGCAAGGGCGATGCGAGAGCGATTACCCTGATGCACTGGATTCACTCCTGGATCTGTGTGTCGGTATCCGCCACAAGCGACTCGAACGCAAAGTGGTTGCCGATGAGCTGGTGGTGGGGCTTCGATCTTCGCTGATGATGGCCGACGCGACCCTCCTCATGAGTGCTGTGGGCAAGGTGAATCGATACAAGATCTTTGGATCGTATCGCCCGCCGAAGAACTCGCACGACTACCCCGAGTTGAAGTTCGGAACGTCTGGGTTCGTGGAGATGTCGCTTGAGACCGTGGTCCAAGCGGCGTCGAAGAAGTCGTTCTCGACAGCGCTCGTGCCCGGATGGCTCATGCTCGGCATGCAGGTCCGCGACCTGCCGGGCGAGGACAACATGG